>JBMYNT010000001.1:0-97166 GCA_049598575.1 Candidatus Poseidoniaceae archaeon
TCCTATAAAAATGTACGCATTCATGATTGAATATCGAAGAAACATGAATCTTTCTTGTTCCAAAAATTGTTATCCGACGTTACGCGTAGATTGTCGCGAAAGTAGAGATGGGATCAAAAAATAACAAAAATCGCGTACGTTTCCTTTTATACAGTCGTCTTCTATGCAGAAAAGTGGGGGATAGTGCAGTGAACATCACAGTAGAAACCTGTTCTCCAGAAACGGTTGTCCCGCCCTGGATTCGCACCAATACTGGAAACGAAAGCAACGATCTGCTCATCATCTATCCGAATGAGGCAACGCGCTCAAACACAGTCCAGTCCATACTTCGAGAGACTGGGTCAGTCGATTCTAGTCGACATACAACGCTCCAACGACTCATCAAATCCCTTGCCATAGACTTCCGATTTCCAGTCATAGTTCCTCGTTCACCAGTCGGGCTTGTTCAGGTTCACGAAAAGTTCGCTGCAGCTGCCACACAGCATCGCTTTCCTCGACTTCATCCGGATGCGACTCGGACTTGGACACTTTCGAAAACCGAGCGATTGCTCAAACTCCATTCATATGCAACGGATCAACAAATTTTGTCGAAATGGGAAGACGATCCCGGTGCGCACGAAGCCGAACGAATCCTCTCCTCTTTCGGGAAGGAGGATTTACTGCATGAGCACCATGTGTTGGCCAAATTGTGTGACCACCTCTCGGATTCCAACACTCCAATTCCATACACGATAAGTTCAATTTCAGGCATTGTTCTTCTCAATCATCCTCCAGATTTTTCAGAGAATGAAAGGCGATTTCTGAAGGCACTGGCCAAGAGACGCCCAATTCATCACGTATGCGTTCAAGGGTCCTTTCGTTTAGGATTCCACGGCGCATACATCGATGATGAAATCAAGCCGATTGAAAGAAAAGAGGATTTACCGTCCTGGATTCCTTCACATACAGTTCAACAAGCAAATCCAAAACCAGAAGATTACACGACAGAATCTGTCCATGTCATCAGTTTCGATCGTGCAACTCAGGTGATGGATGCAGCCATTTCGGCACTACAGCACTACAGAAGTAGCGGCGGGGAATCTGTTCTGCTCATCGATGCAAACAAGGATAGGCATAGTGAATGGAAGCGCAGGTTGAGGCAAATCGGTATAACGTGTGATACAGAGGCCGATGTTGTAGGTAGCACGTCTGCCGTTCAGGCCATCCTCCGGTTTCTATCCATCTCATATGGTCAAGATGCCTGGTCCATTACCAAGTTGTTTGACATCGTTCAATCGCAAGCTTTCCCTATTCTGGAGAACTTGTTCCTAGACCTTGAACATCCGGTCAACAAAAACTGGCGACCAAGGCCACATTTGGACGTCATTGAAAATATTGGCCGCAGCTTCCACGTTCTTGGGGGAAAGGGGGCATTGCAACGATGGCTTGGATCACTCTCTGCTGCAACACCGTATTCGATGGAAGAATACCGTCGTGAACGAGAGTTGCAGGCACTCGAGGAGACACAGTGGTGGCTGCAATGCCTTGCAGTCTCTTGGTCAGCACTTCTCAGTGAACAGGAGCGAACCTATCTCGAGTCTGGATGCATTGGCACCTCATCACAGATGCCTCTACCGTTGCCTGAGGCCAGTCGAGATCCAAGAGACGTTCTTGCATTGATGCTTCAAGCCTGCGATTGGGAGAGGGTGTTTGGTCGCACACAACGGTATGATGCTTCAGTAGGTGCTACTCAAAACTGGGTCCAAGCAATTGATGCCCTGCTTCAGTACGAATCAAGCGTCGATTTTGTCGAGATTTGCCGACTCGCTTCTGAGCAAACGAAAGCTCCTCAACATCGTGTCGAACATTCTGAGGTAACCATCTGCACCCCACGACAAGCATACGGGGTCGAGGCCGACATGACGCTGTTCGTTGGTTTGGATGCAGAATCGTGGTCAATGAAGGCCGAGCGAATACCTTGGGTGGATGATGCTGTACGAGTTGAATTGGGGTTGACCGATGGTGACCTCCCGATTCGACGTGCTCGTCATTTGTTCAAATCCTTGCTCAATGCCAGCCAACAAGCGATTGTTTTCGAAACAGAACATGATGAATCTGTTGGGAATTCGACCCCTGTTGCTGAGTACCTCTCGATGGTTGAATTGGATGGCAAGTTGCCAAGCCTTCGACGTCCCCCCGTCTTCCTTGAACCATTCATTTCGGAGGGTGCTGGATGGTCGATTGTTACGAGAGATGATGGAAACGTCTTGACCTATCGAAGTTCAATACTTACAAGCAACGGTAGTGAAGTGGCGATTGAACGTGCGGAAAATACGCTACGAGACCAACGGCAACATGCTGGTCTTGAGATTCAATCTACCCGTCAATCAACGACAGTCGTTCAATCAAGCCGTTCTATTGCCGCCCGATATGAGCGAGAGATTCATCTTGACAGGTTTCGCCGCCAACCAAAATTCAACTCAATGGCAAACGGAAGTACGATGGATTGGTCGACTCGCAACAACCTACTAACGACAACGAATCTCATCATTCAACCAACCGTATCTCAAGCCAATACTGCTGGAGGTAGAACAGCACCAACCTATCCGCACCTCGGATTCAAAAAGAATGGGCGCTCAAGAGGGCCTTCGATTGATCCAAGGCCACTTCCTCCTCCAAACTACGCATCTGAAAATTTGGAAGCAATCCTTACAACACAAACAAGAGACGAGGCTTCGAAGATATGGTCTACGAGTCGCTTGAATCCGTGGTTTGTTTGTCCTCGACAAGCTTGGACTGAGCAGGTGCTGCAAGCAAAGGACGCTTCTCCGGAACCGTCAGAAGACATTGCTCCTTTGGCCAAAGGAACACTTGTCCACTCGATTGAAGAGCATCTTATGACCATGCTCGGTATCGACGTTGGCGGCCAACCTCTTTCCATCGGCACACCTATGCACCTCGGTGTTGCACTGTCAGATTTGGAACTATGGCAAAGCGTTCTGAGTCGATTATCGGAGTTGGCACCTTGGCTAGCAAGAACAAACGCCGTATCTGTCCATCGCTGTAACGATTTGATTGGATGCTCCCCTGAAGAGTGGAATGCATGGATTGAAGGAGGCCATGAACTCCCAATCGGTGGTCGATTGGGGCGCCTACTTCTTGCTGATCTTGCCTTGACTTCTGCAGCACCTATCGCAAGTGAGTGGGCTCTTCAACAGCAATCTGAACAATATGTTGAAATCCAAGGGTTCAACGATTCAATGGAGATTTCTTCCTTGAACATTCGAGGTAGAATTGATCGCGTCGACAGTGTTGTTTTCTCGGATGAAGTTATTGAGCAATTGAATGAGAGTGGACTGTTCACTGAAAGTGCTGAAGAGTTGCCATTGATTTTCGATGAAAAAGAACCTCCAGCAAAACGTTTCATCATCATTCGAGATATCAAAACCATTGAAGGTCCAAAACCAGGCCAAGAAGGTTCACGCCATGCATCTGGGTTGTTCAAGGAGATTCAACTTGCTGTCTATGCACGTGCCTGGGAGATTGCACATCCGGGAGACAGGGTAATCGGTGTTGGGATTTCAGAAGTTGGCGATGACACGGAACATTTCGTTGAAATCGATCCAAGATTCAAGCCCTATACTTCTCTTCTCAACATCGGTTCACAAACTGCGTATTCAAGCAATCATTTCCGACTACCGAACGAAGGACCAAACCCTCAAAGCAACAGTTTCCGCGCTTGGATGAGTTCTCGAATTACCGCTGCAATACGTGCTCGTGATGCGAGCGAACTTGGCTGGAATCATCCAACGCCAGGCTCACACTGTTCGTATTGTTCTTTGGCGAACGCATGCCCTTCGGCCTCTATTGGAGGTGAGTTGAAATGATTTCATTCAACCGAAGCCAGAGACTTGGCCTCAACCTAGACCAGCACATCGCCCTGGATGCAGGAGCAGGTACAGGAAAGACCACCGTTATGGCTGAACGTTATGTTCAACATCTTCTCTCTGCCCAACAACGTGCTACGTATGTGTTACCACCTCCAATCCGACAGGAACCTATTGGTTCTGGAAAGGTCTTGGCTGCAAAACGCGACCGAACACCACTAAACGAATGGAAGGGATTGTTGCCACAGGAGATTGTAGCAATTACCTTCACCCGTAAAGCCGCTTCAGAATTACGTTCTCGCATTCGTCAGCGGATTCAATCCCTGCGCGCACATCCTGTCAGCCAGGAGGATAGAATGGGCGTCCATGACCCTAGACTTCGCCACCAAGGCGATGTTTCGATGTTGATGTCTTTGCTTGAGGCTGCTCCGATTTCCACCATCGATGCATTTCTCTCTGAAATTCTAGCACCACACATCGATTCGGTTGCTCTTCATCTCAGCAAAGAGCAATTACCTGATGAAAAAGCACCGCTCCTTCGAACTCAAGCATTGAATTCCGCTTGGAGAATTCGTAATGCCCGAGATGCTATCGAAGCTGGAATGCTTCAATCCGCTGACGATTTCATTGCTGCACGAAACCGTCTTGCAATCCGACTTGGTGGCCAACAGAGCGCTCAAACCGTCCTAGAAGGACTGCTGGAATCGTCGCTTTTCGTTGAGGAATCAAGACGTCGATTGCGTTCCCGTTCCATTCGAGCTAGTATGCCCTGGGATGGAGAAACACCTCCAGATTACCGCCTCATTGAGGATATGATCTTGCAAGAATGTGAACATTTGATCGACCCCGTGATTGAAGATGTGTATGCCATCCTCAATGAGTGGGTGGATGTCTTCCTCAATCATCATAACGTCTTTGTTGCACCTGCTCAAACAGAAACAACAAACACACGATTCAATCAACTCGCATACCTCGCACGTGAGGCGCTTCCTAACGGGCCAATGGAACGTCTACAATGGCTGTATCAAGTTGTAGCCTCTGCTACGACACCTGCTCAACTCGATGAGGTAACACCTTCCATTCTGAAAGGTGGAAACTTTCCTCGAAGCAACTACCTTGCAGGCTGGCCCGCAGGATTGGTGACATGGTCTTCGCTCAAAACGAAAGATGTGCAACCATTGAAAGAACAGGCTACAGCATTAGCTTCAGATGCTGGTCAACGTTTGCAAGACCGTATCCATGACCCAGCAGACGGGCGTCTTGTTTTCATGCTCTGCAAAGTTGCATATTGCCTCAATCCATCACGGCCTTTCCTACACAGAGAACCAAACGAACGTTACGATCGAGAGCTTCTCGGTCTTGATCTCGGGCGAGAACCGCCGCAGATGAAGATGCGCGTTTCGAGAGATTTGCAGGTCGAAGTCCTCAACGATTTGTACATCGTGCATTCTGGATGCCAGGATTTGCTTCGTCATTTGAAATCGCAAGAAGAAGCGCATGACTTTGATGATGTACAATTAATGGTCGGTGATTTGCTTCTCGTGCGTTGTCCTGCGATTGTTCGTCATTGGTATCCACTCGAAGCAGTTCAAGCCTTGGACGATCTTGGGGATGAACCGTGGTCAGATGAACACATCCGAAGAGCTCTAACGCTGATGCAAGGTGAAGAGGAGAAGTATCTCGATTTACAACGACGTTATGCGCTCTTGAAACAAATCCGTGCCCGATATCGTGCCTTCATTATCGATGAATATCAGGATACGAACCCAGAACATGCCCGTCTTCTCTCACGTCTTTGGGGTCGTCGAGAGGGGATCTCGAAGGAACATCCAGCGCCATCTGGACCATGGGACCCAACCATCTGCATTGTTGGTGATATGAAGCAGAGCATCTACCGATTTCGACAAGCCGAAGTGACCGTCATGCGCCGAATGGTGGCATCCATTCGTATCGCGAACAGCATTGAACAGAATGAGCCGAGGCTTGAGCCATTCACTCAATTGGGGCATGGCCGAGACCCTCGGCCGGTCGGCGCTGGTGGCGAGTCAGGGTCGTTCATTCAAGCATCGGACTATTCCCGCGACGAACAATCAGCGCCATGGGAATACGTTTCCTTCGGAATTGATGACTCAGGAATGGCCGTCGAAGATACAACAGCACAGGAGCGAGCAGAAGGACACATACAGCTCCGTACGAATTTCCGAACCGCACCAGGTTTGCTTCGAACACTCAACAATATGTTTGATGATACATTCGACGCTCGGCATCATCAATTCCCTGGAGATTTTCATGCTGCTGCCCAACCTCTCGAAGCTGGACGTGAAACCCCTCAAACTGGAACGATTGAATGGCTTCTACCAACCCAGAATGATACGGGAGAATTGCCTCTGGATATGATGGAAGGGTACAACCTCTACGATGCAAGAAACGCAAATCTACGCCACCTTGAGCACGAACTTATCGCATCACGCTTGGACACGCTTGTTCGAGGTTTGGCAACACGGATTTGGTCATCCGATGCAGCCGCTTACGTCGAAATAGAGCCCGAGGAAACAATATCTCCGGAAGATGTTATGATTCTTGTTCATTCGAGAAAACACATTCCCGACCTTATTTCGCGTCTTCAAGCACGTGGTTTGCCAGTAATGGCGGATAAGCAAGGCGAGTTGTTGAAGCAACCAGTCGTCCAACCCATGATGGCCGTTCTGGAACTCCTTTCTAAGCCAAATTCGAGGCATGCCGTCCATTCGTTCCTTCGATCGCCAATCGTTGGTGCATCATCCATCGAAATTGAGGAGATAATGGAAGCATCAGATGTCAAAAACTTCTGGATCCATGCTGCACAGTACTTCGTTTCAGCACCGCAAGGCCCTCTTCTAGCAGCACTTGCTCAGTTGGTTCAACATGGTGCGATTTACGAGGTGTTTGATGCCGTGTTGGATCACAGTGATTTGCTGATTGCCTATCCAGATGAATCCGAACGACAAGTTGCAGAGATGTGGTGTGCGTTGGTACAGAAAATCGGTTCCGATTTAGGCCATGAGCCCGCTGCAATTCTGGAACAAATGAAAGCATTCGCAACACTTGGAAACAAAGGGCCGCAAGCGAGCACAACGCCTACAAGCGGCGCTATCCAAATCATGACAATTCATGGTGCAAAGGGGTTGCAAGCGCCCGTTGTCATTGTAACTGGACTGTTTGAGGCAGGCCGACGTAGTTCGAGTATTGAAGCTCAGAACAACGTCCTCATCACTCCAGACGTGATCGCAGGTAGAATTCAACCATGGAAATCGAAAGACAAACCAGAGGACGCATTATGGATGTTAGCCGAACAGATGAACAAAGCTCAGAATCAGGCGGAACTTCGACGCCAATTCTACGTGGCGCTAACACGAGTGAAGGACAGACTCATCTTTGTCGGTTCGCCAAGTACCCCATGTTCAGTTGGTGAAAATTCGACGATAACCATGAAAATTAATTCCAAAGGAAACAACATGGGAGATTTGATGATGGATGGATTCCGATACATGGGGGTTCAGTCAGGTTCAGAACAGGTATGGAACCTCGATGGTGATGTGTACGGCCAACGTCTCGAAGAATACGGTGAACAGGAATTGGAATTCGATCCAATTTCTCTTTTCCATGCAAGTGGATTCATGGACGATTCGCTCCAACAATTGCGGATGTATCATCACCCTGATTGCTTCTCGACACAAACACCAACTTCGCAGTTGGCCAATTGGTTGGCCATCGAAGAGCAACTCTCTGCATCGGTTGAGGTTGTCGAATCCGAACAACATATCTTGCATCAATCACCAACACTTCGAATGACTGCACACGGATTGGATACTGCAAATTCGTGCCGCAGGCGATATTGGCTATCGCATGTAAAGGGCTGGCAGAGTGAGCCGTTGCACATTCGTGGACATTCAAACTTCAATCAAGATGAGGAGGATGGAAAGGATCGCTCAAGCGGTGAAGATTTGCAGTACGAACCAATCGGCTGGCCCTCTGCAACATCGTTCGGTTCCATGTTCCACAGACTTGTTGAGATTGGATTAGCAAACCCTGCTGAAATGAAATCTGATGAATTCAACTTGAGCCCAGTTTGGTTGAATTCACAGCCAAACCAGCTCCTTTCAAGCAAAGAAATCGATGACGCGACACACTCGCAGTCCGAGTGGCATCGTCTATCACCTGAAGAACAACACCAGACGAGGTCAAGGATCATACAGTTGGCAATATTGCTTACGGAAGGTTCACTCGGACGAATGGCCGAAGGACAAGAAGTCAATGGCTGCGAAATCGAAGGGTTGCGTACGGAAGCATCCTTCTTTTTCGATCATGAAGTCAACCTGGAAGGCGTCGTTCGCTCTCCGCTCACTCAACTACAACAGCCATATGTCACACTCATCGATTCAGTCAACATACTCTTTGAAGGTCAGGCGGATTTGGCTCTCGCAGGTGTGGATGGAGAGCAACCTTGGTTGCAGGTCGTGGATCTGAAAACCTCTGGAGCCCGAGAGGAGAATTTGGACGACCATCCTCTGTACGAATCTCTCGATGAACCATTTTCGTTTGAACCGCAAAACGATGCTGAACTCGAAATGCTTCGAAATCACCGTCTCCAACTCACGTTGTATTCGTTGGTGTTTCGTCGTCAAGAAGAGCAAAAGCCAGTTGAAAAACGTAGAGAAATACGACCCCCTGCTCTGTTGATCGCCACCACTGGACGATTTGTTCAGATGCCCGATGCAATGTACGATGAAGCCGAAAAGGAATTGCTCAATCTCTTCGATTGGATGGCACATTTGGCTGCCGATCCTAATGGAACTGAAGAGCCAAAACGGCTTCCAATGGAATTTATCGATACGTGCAAGAAATGTCCATTCTTCAAAGGCGACGTTCGATTGTGTGGTCCACAAGGGATGGACTTGGGCATCAATGCTGACTTTTCTTACCAAGAATAGCCAACGTACCGGGTTTGTCTGATGAGGCATTAGCTCGCCATGCATGGACTTCGGTAAATCCGACATCCTTCCACATCTGAATCCATTCACCTTCTGAAAATGTGGACATGTGTACATCAAGAGCTTCTGGCCAGCCCAGACTTTCTTCGTGTTCTGCATAATGGTCAATGCCGATAACTGCCCACCCGTCTTCCGATAACCATTCATCGTGAATCGACTGAAGCATTTGTTTCGGGTCGTGCAGATAGTAGATGAATTCCATTGAATGGATCAGATCGTATTGTTGAGGAGGTTTTGTTTGTGGAAACAATGCAAGATGGTATCCGTTGGTAGAATCGACAGCCTTTGCCTTCTCTATCATATGTTCTGCACCATCAAACCCATCCGCTTTCTGACACTGTTCGTGTTGAGCGACCAAGCGGACAACCCAACCGTTCCCGCATCCTAAATCTGCAAATGAAAAGGAATTGCCTTCTGATAGAACACGTTCGATAGCAGCATCCAGCATCTCTCTGACTGAAGGTCCATGGCCGCGTTCCATACCCTCGTCCTTGCCTCGATGTGCCCAATCGTTGAAGACGTCCGTTGCTTGCTTCATGGGTCTGCGAGTCAATACGTCCAAAAAAGGCATCGAAAGCAACATCATCCTCATTCGCATCGAACGACGCATGGGGTCAGAATCCATCGATGATGTCTTGTATCCAAAAATTGAACCATATGCCACTGGGATGCTGCCTGTATCAGAACGACATACCATTGCTTGGGAATGTGCAGGCAACCCCAACGGCACCCCTGTCATTGTGATTCATGGCGGACCCGGTGGAGGCAGTCAACCCTCATATCGACAATATTTTGATCCACAGAAATGGAACATTATCCAATTTGATCAACGAGGCTGTGGCCAATCAACGCCATACGCAGATCTTGAAGAAAACACAACCATGCATCTTGTTTCTGATATTGAAGCGCTTCGAAACCACTTCAATATCGAGACATGGCATGTTTTTGGCGGATCATGGGGATCAACTCTCTCGCTCATTTACGGAATCTCTCATCCAGAACGCGTTCGTTCGTTCATCCTTCGAGGCATTTTCATGTGTAGGAAGTCAGAACTCCACTGGTTCTACCAAGATGGAGCAAGTCATGTCTTCCCTGATGCATTTGAACCGTATCAACAACACATTCCAAAAGATGAACAATCCGCACTCATTCCAGCCTACTACAGTCGATTAACGAGCGACGATGTCAATGTCAGGCGCAATGCAGCAAAGGAATGGACGCGATGGGAAATGGCGACAAGCCGACTATTCCCTGATCCTGAATATCTCGACAAAGCCGAGGACCTTGATTTCGCCGTCGCATTTGCGCGAATCGAATGCCATTATTTCATCAATGGAATCTTTGTTGAAGAAAGCTACATTCTCAACAATACGGATTCCATCCAACACATTCCTGCAGTCATTGTCCAAGGTCGATACGATATGGTTTGCCCGGTTAAGAGTGCATGGGAATTGCACAAGCAATTGCCTAACTCGGTCTTACACATCATCCCAGATGCAGGCCATTCGATGGGTGAGGTTTCGATTGCAAGATCGTTGGTTGAAGCAACAGATTCCGTTTGAGTGGTCAATGCGAGCGTTTCAGTCTTGGAATGAGATGGTCATAATCATCCTCAAAGAGGCGTCGTCTTCATAGGGTAAAGGCGACTGGGTTGAAATGGAGGCATTCCTCCGGGTGAACATATGAGTGAAGAAGGAACCCTCACCCCTGAAGTTCGAATCGGTCAACTTGAAGAGGCCCTAGCCACTGAAACCGACCGTTTGAAGAAACTCTTCGCAGCCTATGAAACTCAAGAAAAGGAACTCGTCGATGCACGTGCAGAGATTGAAGTTCTTGAGAAAGAAATCATCGACAAGGAAATTGAGCGAGAAGCACAAGAATCGTTGATCGCTGAGAAAGATTTCCGAATTCGCGAGCTGGAAATGAAAGCAACCAAGGCCGACAAGCGTGTTGAACACTTGGAACCAGCACTACAAACCATGGAAGAAAAATATTCACGTGAGAAGGACCGTCTTGGTAAGGTCTTCGGCATTGCAGAAGAACTCGATAACGATCTCAAACTTGCTGTTTCTGAAATGAAAGCTCGAGACGACTGGTACGTTGCTCACATGACATTGTTCGAAGACCTCAACAAGGCCATCAAGGAACGATACGAGATGATTGAGCGTGCAGTTGAAGCTGAGCGACAATCTCAGCATATGTCCCGTGCTTTCACCGATCGGATGGATGAGATGGTCGAGGCACGAGCAGCGGAAATGACCGTTGAAGAGGCCGAGGCGGTTATCGAAGAAGGAACTGGAGAAGAATCCGAGTTGGCCGAAGAAGCCCCTGTTGAAGAGGCTCCAGTTGAAGAAGCCCCGGCTGAAGAAACCGAAACACCTGATGAGGAAGAGGCTCCTGCTGAAGAGGCAGAAGCAACTGCTGAAGAAGAGACCGAGGCATCCTCTGCTGAAACATGGAACTCGGATGTCGATCCTTGGGCTGACAACTGAGGTGAAACACCTTGGCAGGCCTCGCCCAAGGAGGGCATGCTCCTGTAGCGACCTTTACAATTGCCGGCATTGCTATCCTTGTTGGCGGAATTTATCTTGATACGCTCAATGGATTGATGCCATTGCTAGGTGTCCTTTGCCTCATGATCGCCGTATTTTTTGCGAACTTCTGGAGGGATCCAGATCGACCCATCCCTCAGGATGCAGGCATACTCGTCTCACCGGCTGATGGACACGTTATGTTTGTTCGCCGTGAGCGGGCCAATGGACGTCGTCCATCTCAAAAAGAACGCGAAGAAGGCAACATCGAGCATGATGAACACACTGGAGACTGGTATCCAAAACCTTGCCAGAAACCACTTTCTTTCGAGACAGAGCAACGCTTTGTTGCAGTAGAGGGTGCGCATCAAGAATCAGATGTTTGGCGAATTGCTATCTTTATGTCACCACTCGATGTTCACGTTAACCGTGCTCCACGAGCTGCACAAATTATTGCGATGGAACATCGAACTGGGAAAGGAAAACGACGAGGGCCGTTCGCTCCTGCCTACCGTAAGGAAAGCGAATTCAATGAACGTGTTCGCACGGTCTTTGAGACTGAAGATGGTGAACGAATCGAAGTCATGCAAATCTCAGGAGCACTTGCTCGGACCATCGTTCCTTGGAGAGGAATTGGTGATACATTGCGACGTGGAGAGCGTTATGGAATGATTCGCTTAGGAAGCCGGGTCGACGTTCGAGTTCCTGCGAACCTCTACGAACCACAAGTTGTTTCAGCAGAAGATCAAGATCCAACTCATCCAAAAGGACAATTCATCAAGGCCGGTTCGGATATCATTTTCAAACGAATCCTTGAAGAGGAATAGGCTGAGGGATGTTCATGTCATCTGGCAAGGGCCTTACCATGCTGGGCGACGATGCGAAGGGCCTCAAGATTCACGATCTTGTGAAGGCACCTGCGAACACGCCGTGGGCAAAGGAGCGCCAACAATCCTGGGATGCTTCCTACCCAGCAACGGTCTATTCAACACCTGAAATGACCACCGATGGCCAACCTTGCTCAGCAGTGACGGTAATTCTGCGAACCAAAGGATGCCATTGGTGGTGGTCGTCAGGTTGTACATTTTGTGGATATTTCAACGACACCCGAGACGATGTCAACAGCGATGATCTTCATGCTCAGTGGCAGCATGCAAAGGAGAAGTTCAACAATTTCGAAGGCCAAGCCATGGTGAAAGTATACACGTCAGGTTCTTTGCTCGAAGACCGAGAAATTCCAGTTGATTTCCAAGAAACTGTTCTACGCGACTGTTTCGAACTCGGTAAGGAACTTATTGTTGAAAGCAGAACTGAACAACTCACAGAAGAAAAGTTGGCTTGGGCAACTTCGATTAATCCAAACTTTACCGTTGCAATCGGCCTCGAAGCATACGATGATGAAGTGTTACGATTCCACGTGAACAAAGGATTCTCTGCAGCATCCTGGGATAGAGCGGTTGAACGTCTTCAGAAATTTAATCTTCGAGTGAAGACATATCTCATGTTCAAGCCCCCATTCATGAGTGAGGCTGATGCGCTCGATCACTGTGTTAAGTGGATTGAAGCGGTTGCTGAACAGAGCGATGAGATTTCCATTAATCCAATGAACATTCAGCGTGGAACCGTCATCGACCGCCTTCATCGGCATAGAGAATATCGTCCACCATGGCTTTGGTCCTTGGTTGAACTAATCCAACAGAGCCACCACATCGTTCATCCAAACGGTGGCATGAATGGAGATGATGACCAGATTTCACGGTTGATCATACACCCAACCGCCGGCGGAAAGATTCGAGGTTCCCACAACTGTGGTGAGTGCGATGTAGAAGTTGTCGCTGCTATCGAACGATACGCCGTATCGGGATCATTGAACGAGTTCGATGGATTGGATTGCGAGTGCAAAAAACGTTGGAATCAAGAGTTAACCAATGACCGTTCTATTCCGGTTCCTTTGGGCACATCAATGCCACGACGGGGCTCACTCAGAGACATTCTGCGTTCCCCATGAGTAGAGCGATTTATTGTACACTCCAATGATGCTCTTGGTGAATGTTTATCACCGCGCTTCGAGTCGCAAGCATGTCCATCTAGGGCACCTGAGGGCACATCATGTCGAACAGTACAGAAATCCCCGATGCAGTCATTGGAACTGCTGAACCGTCATCAAGCCGCGTCATTCTCGTTCTCCTTTCTGTGGTAACGGTTGGAATGTTTGGACTCTTTAGCACAATCTTCGGATGGGACAACATCCCAGTTGTTGGTGACATTGTCCCACTGATGTCGAATCTAGGAGGCTCAGGAATCTGGTACTACTTGCTTGGGTTCATCATCGGCCTCGGGGCGATTGTGTCCACACTTGCAGGCGAGGTCCTAGCAGATTGAGGTGATATGCATGATCGCAGTATTTTCCGCACTAATTTTCTTCTTTACCGTCGTTGGTTTTGCTACCTTCTATGTCCAACGTGGAATCGGAAATATGTCCGCTCCAATGCGCCAATTCGGTCTCTTCCTTCTCAACAAAGCACCTGCCGGTATCGTTGACTTGTTCAATGACGACAAGGGTAGTGGATCCAAGACGTGGATGAACTTTGGAATGATTTGGCTGACCTTCGCTGCCATCGGAACCTTCCTCGGCCTTTGGCATGATTACGATGGAACAGCGCTTGACTCCCTCGCGAGTATTGGTTGGTCATACGACGATGGTAGTGCACTGAACACGTTCATCGATGTCACCCTCATGACAGGTCTTGTTTCCATTCTCATCGGTGGTGGACTTGTGGCTGCAGCACGAGCTGGAGCAGGACGTCTTGCAAGCGAGGCTAATGCAAGCCTCACCGCAATTTTGTTCTCAGTCCTGACCATCTCTTCGCTGCTCCTGCCAACCATCCTCGGTCTTCTCATCGATTTGACAGAAGCAAATGAGGCTCTTATTCAGGACCTCTTCATGCATGCTCTCCGCTCCTTCATCATCATCGCCGTGATGATCAACGTTCTCTTGACCGTTGCACAACGCAAGGGAGAGATTGTCTCAGCAAGCAACTGGTTCTTGTTCATGGCTCTTGCATCCTTCATTTTCGGTTCCCAATTCCGATTCTTCGGTGAATTGGCTGGTTCGACCCAAACTGTTTGGCTCGGCGAGCGAATGTCACAATCGTGGACCCTTATCGCATTGATGTTTTCTGTAGCATATCACGTCGTACCTCGTGCAGCAAGCCGACCGATTTGGTCCGACTCAATGACCAAGGCTAGCATGTTGCTCCTCTTCCTCACACTTCCACCGTTCTTGCTCACTTCAGCAGATGCAGGTACGTTCCTCGAGAACCTCGGGGCCATCGCAATGACCCTTGCTCTCTTGCCAATCATGGCAGGTTCAGTGAACATCATCATGACTTCCTTGAGCAACGCTACTGGTGTCGTCGCCCGACCAGGTGCACTCGCAGCAACCTTGGCCATGGTCTTCTTCCCCCTGTTTGCTCTTGGTGGATACTTCACTTCCCTTGACGTCTTTATTGGCCTTGGTGCTTTGAACGACATGGCAGCCACTGTCGATATCGGCTTCATGTGGACTGTTGGAGGACTGATGGCGGTTGCTTGTGTCGCCGAATCGTACCCACTTGCAGGAAACAGGAAACTTGCATCTCCATCTTCAGCGTCACTCTCAACGATGTTGATCGCCTTTGGTGGCGTCACCTCAACCGTTGCCAAACTCATGGGCGACTTCACAGAGAAAGCACTGCTCGACTCGGGAAGCGAAGATGTTGTTATGACCGATGGTGGATTCAGTCTCACTGCAGCAGTTCTGTTCTACTTTGGCTCGATTGGTGTTATTCTTCTGTTCCTCAACCTCATTCGAACATCGGTTGGCGGCATCAAGGTCGACACATCCGTCTCCACGGTTTCCGACATCTCCCGCTATTCCGTTCAGCGTGGTGAAACTTCCATTCGCAAGCTCCTGCAGCGAGGCGTTGGTGTTGACACCATTCTCGTGGTTGGCGCGGATGTCGAAGATGAAGGTGGCATGACCATCATCGATGTATCATCGACACTTCACAACGATGAAATCGATGAGTTCCCAGTTGAGAAGAACGAATTAGAAATGCTATCCGATTATCTTGCCAAGAAGGGTATGAGCATCTTCGAATTCTTCCGCTCCATTGATCTCGATGATTCAGGTCTCATTGATGGATACGAACTTCAGCAAGCTCTACGCAGTGCGGACATTGCAGATCTACCTCCTTGGGACATTGCCAAGTTGATGGAATTCATCGATATTGATGGCGACGGCCGAGTCAACCTCCCTGAGCTTGACATCGCCATTGCTCGTGTTCGCTCCGGTGTCACCGAAGAAGAGTAATTTCAAGGCGGTCGAACCGTGCGGATTGGATTGGTTGGAAAACCAAATGTCGGCAAATCGACGTTTTTTGCTGCCTCAACATTGATTCCTGTCGATATTGCGAACTATCCATTCTGCACGATTGAACCAAATGTTGGATTCTCATTCATACCAAGTCGGCAACTCTGTCCATGCGGAACATTGCGTAAGCGTCTCGAGGAGGACGGACGGACCCAACTTAGCGATGAGCGTGGGGGGAGCATCTGTTCACCTCGAACAGGCTCCTGTGAGGGTCATCAGCGCTATGTTCCATGCATGTTGGTCGATGTTGCAGGACTTGTTCCTGGAGCGAGCCAAGGGCGTGGACGTGGTAATGCATTTCTTTCCGATTTGGCTGAGTGTGATGCATTGATCCAAGTCATTGATGTTGCAGGATCCACAGATATTGAAGGAAATCCGATAGGTATCAAAGCAACAAAAGAACAAGCCATTGAACAGGCACTGGCTGAAGTGGAATTCCTTACTGGTGAACTTGATGCTTGGATTCTTGGCTTGGTCAAAGACGGCTGGTCGAGAGGGGCGCGTCGAATTCAAGCAGAAGGTGTCAAAGGATTCACTCAGTTTTTGCAAGAGCGACTTTCAGGATTGGGTGCAACCGATCAGATATGCCAACGTTCGTTTGACGCCTTTGCACAACAGCATCAAGACATGACATCTCCATGGGATTGGTCGGATGATGTTCTCATGCTTCTTGCCTCTTCCATCCGCAAGCATCTATTTCCAATTTTCATTGCAGGAAACAAAGCGGATCTTGCACCTGAAGGTGTTCTCGAACACTTGCAAAGTGTCCTTCCTACGTTCACGCCATGTTCTGCTGAAACAGAACTTGCATTACGACAAGCAGGGAAAGCGGGCTTCATCACATATGTTGCAGGCGATGCGACCTTCAAGTTAAACGAAAATCAGCCGATGAGTGAAGCTCAACAGAAAGGGCTCTCTGTACTGGCCGAGCGAGTCGAGAAATTGCAAGGAACTGGACTCATCAAGTTGCTTGATCAGGTTCTCTTCGATGAACTTCAACGCATTGTCGTGTATCCCGTTCAAGATGAAAGCCAATGGACAGATGGGGATGGTAACGTGCTTCCCGATGCCCTTGTTGTTCAAGATGGAATACAAGCGAAACAAGTCGCTTACAAAGTACATTCCGATCTCGGTGATGGTTTCATCAAAGGTGTTGACGGACGTACTCGTCGGATTGTTGGAGCCGATCACGAACTCTCCGATGGAGATGTTTTGAGAATCTACTCAAAGTAAGTATTCAGTGCCCTTTTGGACGTTCATAGTCCGGCGTTAGTCGAGCAAGTGTGCTGGAATACTTTGCTGCACTCGTGAAAAAGAGAACAACAGAAGCGAGTGTGAGCAATGCCAACATGATCAACATGTACCATCCCCAGGGGTCGATACTGCGAACGGTTGTGATGTAAAGCCCCCACAGCACGGTGAGGTAAAGGAAGGGGCGATATCGACGAGTAACGGTGCTCAGTCGAGCAGACTTCAACGTGTCATCGTAGAGGTTCGCAGCCTCATCTTTGCTGACGTAACCATGCTCAACGCCACAGCGGGAACAAACCTGAGTGTTAGGGCCATTTCCATGGATGAAAAATTCACGAGGATATGTTCCAGAACAGAGTCGACAGATAGGCATCTTCTTCCCTCATTCCTCGCCAATGTATGCCGTCATTTCAACCATGCGCTCAATACTCCAGAAAATTCGAGAGGATTTTGATACCAGATGGACTTCCAACTGATTCAGGATGGAATTGTACACCAAACACAGGTGCTTGGTTCGAGTGCAATCCTAGGACCAGCGATTTTGTATCATCTGTTGCATCAACGACGATGGTTGGGTGTGAAAGAAGATCTGCCGTCAGCAATGTCAATGAATTGTACCTCGTCATCGAAACCTCGTTCATATCATCAAACAACCCTTTCTGATCATGAATACACTTGACAGGCGTACCATGAACAGGCCCAATTGGACTTGGAACCAATTCGAATCCAGATGCTAACCCAATCGCTTGATGTCCTAAGCAGATGCCAAGCAGTGGCGGGGTTCGTCCTTGCAGCGATAACGATGCGAAATCCATGGTGAGTTCACTGTCTTGTGGCCAACCGGGACCTGGCCCGAGAATGATGTGTGATGGTTGCAATTCGTCAATGAGTTGTTGAGCAGATGATTCTAACCTACCCCGCCCAGAAACGATGTTCACATGATGTCCAAGACCACAAATACTGTGTGCAATGTTGTAAGTGAATGAATCAAGATTATCGATGAGAAGGACTGCATTTTTCTCAAACGTATGTGTGTGTATGGCCGCTTGGGTTGTGTTGTTGCTTTGATTGCTCTCGAGTGGAAGTGGATGAATGGCTAAACTCTTGACTGGATTGGATGGGGCGGCCTCATCCAACCATCCACACGATCGTAGCAGTGCGTTCGCTTTCCATTTCGCTTCAGCAACCTCGGATTTTGGATTGGATTCAATCGTAATCCCTCCTCCTGCTGTGACGCGTGAATACCATCCTTCTCCCTCTCTTCGTAGTTCAGCGGTTCGGATCAGAATGTTCCAAGATGAGCATCCAGTTGATGGGTCGAACCATCCCATCGACCCCGTCCAGAACGATCGTGGCCGTCGCTCCAATTCATCGATTGCAGCACATACCACTGTTCTTGGACAACCTGTAATCGAACCACCTGGGAACACATTTTCTATGCAATCGAAGACGTCCACATGGTCATCCAAATTGCCTTTAATTCGAGAAACGAGATGCTGAACTTCAGCGTAGGCTTCGACATCAAATCGATCAACCCACACTTGGTTTGGTTTGGATATTCGACCAACATCGTTCCGCATCAAATCAACCAACATTCGATGTTCGGCGCGCTCCTTGCGATCCGAAATCATGTCTTCACGCAGGAGCGATTCTTCAGCATCCGATGCTCCTCGAGGGGCTGTCCCTTTGATTGGTGCAGTTGTAATGATTCCTTCGTTCGTAGTAAGGAGTGATTCAGGTGATGCAGATACGAGTGAGAACCCCTCGTCTTTCATATGGACAAAACCAGAATACGGTGCAGGATTTGACGCAATGGAATGTGAGAAAACTGTCCAAGGTTCGGATTGTATTTCACCTTCCCAGGTACGACCGAAGTTTAGCTGGTACAACTGACCATCGACGATTGCAGAATGGACTCTGCGTACAATCTCTTCATGCTCTTCATCCGTGCACGTCGAAGTGGGCTTTTGACCAAGACGAACAGTAGGAGAGGTATACTCCGGTTGGCCGTTATCGAGGCACACACGTACCTTTGCTTCCCAGCCAGAATCCGTTGAGAGAACAATGAGGGAATCGGTGCTCTTCTGATGAACGATGCAGTGATGGATTTCCCATAACACACACAACAACTCACCTTCCTGTGGAAGATGTTGTAATCGAATGGGTTGGGTGAGTTGCAATAAATCGTAGGAGAGGGCTCCAGTCCAAAATGGACCAACAAAGGGAATCGATTCAGGAATGGTTCCTAGAAAGTCAGAATCGCTTTTCGAACACAGCTGTCTCAAACCATCTGCTAGGAATGTAGTTGTTGTTGAAGCATCCAACTGCCACTGTGTTCCGTCCCAAACCTCTCGCTCAAACAGGAACGGAGCAGAATCAACCAATCTGGTTTCTCCAGAAAGAGGAGAATGTTCCGCCGCAGCCTCGACAACATCTCTTGAGGGTTGTCGGATGAGGACGCGCCGACTCGCTGGTCCGCACAAAAAAGAAAATTGCGAAAGGTGGCTTGTTGGGCCTGCTGAGACCAACATGACTTCATCGGGGCCGCCATATTGACCTGCCCTTTCGCCGAGAAGGTCTTGTTCAATCAAGTGATGACGGATTGGTTCAAGCAACATGACTCCAAACCTCCTCCCAATTGCTGGGATTGTTGTAGTTGTTGTCAAGGATTTTGACACACATATCGAACAAACGAGTACCTCCATCACCAATTGGTTCGTTGTCAATGGAATCAATCTTCAAAACACCAACACCGCTACCAACAGCAATTGCTTCAACACATCGTGCAACGAGTCGTTCGTTCAAGTTACCTTGTTGAATATGGAATCCTGCTTCAAGAATTGATTCATGCATTGCATTGAATGTAATCGATGAGACGGAACTGTTTGCATGACTCACCCAAACCACTCCATCCTCATCCAGAACAAGAGGTGTACATCGATCACCATCAACGATGGAGTAGTCGTGAACCATGAGCGCTAAATCAGCTCCTTTTTGTTCCGCATAATTCCGAGCTTCGGTGTACGCTCCCCATGCACCGTGCTTTGTTCCTGCAACACGTGGGGGCCAAATTGGGCTTGGAACCGTTATGGCATCGATTGCCTCGTCTTGTATTGTGAACGGCCGATATGCAACACTGAGTTCGGAGTTTTTTGTACATTCGATGCGAACGAGACCTTCGGATATCTGAGGAGGATTCTTTTGAAGAAGTTCGAGGAACCCTTCTCGGTTGATATTGCTCTCATCAATCCTCAATTTTGCTGCATGCTCAAGCATACGTGCAAGGTGAGATTGGAACAAGAACAGTCCACGCTCTTGAGAGAATCTCATGGTTGTGAACACAGAGGAGCGAGGACTCGGGTTCGCCTCGCTCATGGCCTGTCCTTGGCACACTATGCCTTGAGCATCACGGTATCACAGCAAGTCATCAAGGAAGGATGTGTCAATACCAGATTTCGATGGTTGTTGAGGCGTTCCAATGTCGAGATCATTCAATAGATCGTTATCGATTGGTGCTCGCACAGGATTCATAACTGGCCTTGGAGCATTGTACTGTTCTCGCCCAATGTTCTGCGAATCAATACGTTCTGCTGCTCTGAACAGCGAATCAGCCTGAACCGGCGCTGCAGGTGCAGGAGGGGGTGGAGGAACGTTCGATTGTGGAGGGGAGTTCCACGAGTCGTCGCTAATACCCCAGGTTGCTGTCTGCAGTTCCCATTCTTTCTCTTTCTGGCTTCGCTTGCCACGTCCACGAACGATGGCAAGGAGCAGGAACAATGAGACAACAACAAGCCCAGCAGCAAGGAGGTTCGGAGTTGTTAACAGCGATTCGAGGTCGTTTCCAGCATTCGTCTCATCGGTTACTTTGCCGGATGCATCGACAGCGTTGATCTTCTTGGCATCCACAGTCTTTCGAACCTCGTCATCGTCAAACGTTGTGACTGAGACGAACCAATCGGATGTGTTCACGAGGTCTGGGAATATTTGTGAGGAGATAACGAACGAGTTCGCAATGGTTTCATCGAGGAACATTGCATCTGAAATGTCCATGAAATCAGTGGAACTGATGTGGATTTGATACCCTTCAACACTCAAGTCGTTCGAATGGTTCCACGATACGAGAATGTCTCGCTCTTCAACCCAAGCGAGTGTTATACCCTCGATGCTTGGAAGGTAGTTGCCAGGATCTGTGACATTATCATCAACGGATTGCGCACGAACGACGGTCAAATCGGTCTTGATAGCATTGCCAGATGAATCAACAGGAACGACGGCTGCCCAAGTCTCTTGGCCTGGAAGAACAGGTAGGTCTCCAGCGAGAATTGTTATCTTGAACGGCAAATCAGGATTACGCTCAAGTGTTGCAATCGGAGCGTTTGGCCCATCTGCTCCAACACCGACACTCGTAAACGACCAGGAAGCAGCATACACATCGTACTGACTTACATCACCAGCCGAAGAGAGCTCAAAGTCAAGGAGCAATGCAGAACCGTCATCCATCGGTCGATCTGTGAGGCTCACATTTTCCAATCGAGGCGGAGGCGTTGTATCCTCGAAGTTGTTGATTGGCACGACACTTGCAGAGAGCAAATCGTCAGTGTAGACGTTACCTTGCACGTCATGAACAGTGACGGTTACGAACAGTTCAACGCCTGGCTTGATCAGTTGTGGTGTATCACCTGGACCAAACGAGTCGCTGTTGCCTCCCAATCCGTACAATGCCGTATTCAACGTCAATTCAATCGGATTTTTATCTTCATCAATCCACTGTTTGTCGATGACGATGCATCCACAAAATGCCGAATCGTCACCGTACAAATTCCAAAGGTAACTGACATCATCCACAGGCTTGTCTGCGGCCCAAACGACGTATTGACTGAAATCTCCAGCATCTGAAATCGACCAAACAACGTCGATTGCAGTCCCATCATCGTCTGGATGATCGTATGCTTGGATGCTCTCAATTCGCTTTGGTGGCATCGCAACTCCATTTGAATTATCGATTGGTGTTGCAGTTACAATCTCAACATCGTTGAGGTTGCCATTGAGCCAAGTATCGAATGCAACAACACCGATGTGGTACTCGAGGCCGTTCACCAACGGGAGATCGTCAAGTTCTGAGACGATGGTTGAATTGTCGTCACAATTGTTGACAACGGTTGATTCTGAGAAGCCAGCAACCGATGATGGGTCTGTTGTAAAGACGACACCTGTAATCATGTACACGACGTAGAATGCACAGTCATCGGCATCACTTGTATCCCAGCCAACTGTGATTCGACCACCTTCATCAGCGGGCGTGTCAATGGCCCAAACATTCTGCAATTTTGCCGGAGGAATACCGTCATCGACACCTCCAGTTGGAACCACAGGACCAATGATTGTAGCATTCATCATGTCTTCCTGTCCTGTGAGATCAACACAAGTGAATCCAAGCCAATACGGTTTACCTGGTTCGAGATTCAGAATGGTTGTGTTCCCTTCTGTTGGAAGGACGGAAGCCTCGACAGAGAGGCCTAGAATGTCGGTCATCGATTGTGTCGATGCGTAGATTCTCGTCTCTTGCAAATCCAATGCGGTACAGCGTGCCCACTCGGTTTCCAAGTCGCCAGCTACACCACCGCTTAGTGGTTGAGCGGTTGCCCATTCTGGTGGCGTTGGGACTTCATTGCTTGTTGTTACAGGACCGAAGACTTGGCTCGGTAGACCATATCTTCCGTTGTTGTATTCAACAACAACAAGGGCATAGTATTCGACCCCATCGACCAATGGAACGCCATTCGCAGTCGTGACATCGGCTTTTAATCGGCTGTGAATTGACTCAGATTTGTCGATGATTCGGCCAACAAGATCGATATCCGTTGGAAGTGCAGTCCATGGTTGGTCGCTTACGTAAACCAGGTATCGGCTGAAATCAGGATCATGGACCAGAGTCCATTCAACTGTAAGAGCGCCTCCACCGTCATCCGGACGATCGTACATGTCCGCAATTTCAACAGGCGTATCCAATCGAACCCAATCGTACGTTAACCGAACCTCAATTGAACCGTTCGTTGGTGAAATCAACTTGATTGGTACAAAGCGAGTACCGTTGATGAGTTGTCCATTGTTGATGGCGAGTTGAAGACCATCTTCGACGCCGGTAGTGTTGTCCAATTCAAGGACAGTGTCGTACCGTAGTGTGGTCGACTTTGCCCAGACTGCAGCATTCGATACAGGAGAGGTCATAATGAGCGGTACCGTTTGGAATAGGAGCCCATGAACGCCTGGTTGTCCAATCGAGCTGTTCAAGGAAACAGGAGCGTCTGGAGTAACCAGATCGATGCTAAACCCGGGATGGGTCATGTTGGTGATATCCATGTATTCCGAATTGAAGCCAATGTTGAGTGGATTTGCATAACGAGAGGTTTGACTCTCCATCTCGTCGAAGGCGGTTGCCGGCGTCCATCCGCGTAGTCCGGCATCGCTGGTCGTTAGCCAGAACCCGTTTGAACCGACAGCAACGTTGGTTGGATTTTGTACAATAGCCGACTTGACACTTGAGTGGGATGCAGTGTGCGCTTCAACGATGGTCATCGCGTTCAATCCCATCACCATGAGATGCATTCCATCGCTGCTCATCCTGTAAATCGGCCATGATGAGATTTGTGAACTCGACAAACCGTCTTCAAATTCGTTCGACAACCCATCGTAGTGAATCAATGGTCCAACATCGGTTGCAATGTGCAATCCTGCATAATCGGATGCGACGGCAGTGATGTAATTGGAGGGGAGTTGATCAAATCGGTGCGTTGAAACAACGCCGTTTGAAGATGAATCAACCATCGACACACCTGGGCGTTCTGAGCCAGCACCATCGTGTCCGAGGACAAGTTGCACAGCTTGGTTTGCGCTTGGAGGAGAATACGTTTCAATCGACCATACGGAGTTTCCAAGCAAACCATCAGCGCTTGTGTTTGTTGTGATTGCCCCCGTGGTAGGGATGTATTGTGTCAGACCACTGCCAGATGCGATGTAGAGTGTGTTTGAAATGAACTTGATATCTTCAATGTTCGAAGATGGTAAGCCATCTGCAGTGGTAAGCGGGTTGTCCCAATCGTTTGCAGACATGTTCCAGCGACCAATTCCGTTTTGAGTAGCAACGTAGACGTGGTCATTTGACACAGCAAAACCTTGGATGTTATCGGAAGGGAGTCCGGAAAGCAACTGTCCTGCACCGAACTGCTGTGTAGCAACATCGAACGCTTGCACACCAGCGGCAGTGGAGAAGGTTCCCAGCAAACCGACGTAGAGGGTTGAAACCCCACTGACTTGATGCATAGCCAATCCTCCAAGACTGTTGTGAATGGATCCTGTTTGACGTTGGAGCGTTCCAGTCGTCGTATCCAAGACGTAGAGACCATTCCCTGATGTAGAGATGTAGATGGTTGTTCCATCCATGAGCATGTCACCAATGGTTGTTGAGAATGGGAACGACCAGCCTTCCTCCCAATCGATGCCACCGTTTGAGTTAAACGAACCTTGGAGAATGCCTGCTGTTCCTTGCCCTCCTCCGTTTCCACCGCCCCCAAAGGAGGATTCTGTACCAACCCAAATCTTCGAACCGTCCGAAACCAAGGAAGGAATGTTGCCACTGACAAGCGCTGGAAGTTCGAATGCAGTGTACAGCCCAGATGTGCCCAATTTGTCGACGCGCGAGTAACCACTCGCCTCACCTGCTTGTCCAATCAACCATTCCGTTCCTGTATGCTTAACGGATGTAACCGGTGTGCCTACCCGCTGAACACTTGCCTGTCCTGTAATTGTTCCTCGAGTTGAAATGATGGCAAATCCGCCTGAATCATCGTACCCAATCATGAGTTTACCATTTGAGAAATCCATTGCATCAAGCCAAACAGGATCTGTCGGAAGTCCATTGGATGCAGAGGTGATCTTTGCTAGCCACGTTCCGGATACAGTATCGTACTTGGAAATACCTTGATTGTCCGCATCGTAACCAACGTAGAGCGTATCAACAGCATCACAAGCGACAGAGGCGACACGTCCACTGCTCAAGACAGACGTTGTGAATGAACCAATGACCGAAGAGGTGTTCAAATCCATGTACATGACACCACCATTGTTGTTGAACAATCCGATATAGAGATACGAGCCACATGTGCTCATGGAGAGGGGGTATCCGTTTGGCACACCGTTTTGACCAGTGTTGAACGTTGACCATGTTCCACTCGAGCCATCAAGATGGCCGACAACTCCACGTTGGAATCCGCCCCAACCTGCAAAGGTTGCAGATCCGACAACGAGGTGTGTTCCATCCGTCCAAAGCTCACCAACCCAATCGCCCATGTTGTTTGGTAATCCGTTTCCAGGTGTCCATGTCGATTCCCACGAGAAGGAGGTCTCGTTAAACCGCTCAACTCCATCTTCTGTCGCGAAAAGAATGAGTCCATCGTATTCGATGATCTCTCGAATTGGAAATTCAAGGTTATCCCAGGTTCCAAGTTTGGTTCCGCTCGAACTGTAGACTTCGAGTGCAATTTCGCCCCAAGAAATCCACGTGTTTCCGCTTGAAGATTCGAACGCAGTCACCCGATCGACTTGACCAGACGGCAGGACATTTGTGCCCCAAGTACTCGTCGATAGGTTGTATTGGGCAATCCCTCCGCTTCCATCTTGATTCCACCATTGGCCGGAAACGACGCTTGCAAGGAGCATGTCCCCAACGATGTTCAATCCAGCAATGTCGCCTCCATTTTCTCCGACACGTTGGCCTGCATCGAGTGGTGTAATCGAGGTGAAGTTTGCCACATCGATTCCGTAAATGCTGTCGCTTGAGGTGCCTTGATGGTAGTACATGGTGAATCCATACATTGTCAAGTCGAACGGATCGCCGTTCCCACTGTACAACGAATTTGATTTCTCAATATCGTAAAATTCCGTTCCATTGGCGGTTCCAATCAACTGGAAACCATCTTGTCCACCAACCCAAATGTAACCTGGTCGAATGTCAGCGATGAGGCTCGTGACAATCTCGTTTCCATTGTCGAGGACATTGTCCTCAGTCCATGTTGTCAACCACTCGCTGTTTGTGATGTCCCAGCGAGCCACACCAATTCCAGTGAGTCCAATGTAAGCAACATCATCGATGACTTCGACGATAGCGTCCGAGGTCGATGCGGTCGCTTCCCATTCGTCATCAACAGTGAAACTGCTTTTGTCAATGAGGCCCACACCGCTGAAGGTTCCACCAAAGACCGTAGTGCTGTTCACGCCTACAACGTATGTTGCCCAGTTCGGCATGCCGTCGTAAACGTTGAGACAATCATCGATGGCTCCGTTGCTTGGTGAGTAACGACAAACACCGATGTTTGTTCCGGAATACATCCAGTTACCATCGTACTCGAAGTCAAAGTGTTGCGAAGGGCGACGCGTCCAATCGCTTCCTGAAGTGGTGAGTTGGCTCATCGAAGAACCGTCCCAGATATATCCACCGAGTTGCGTTCCAATCCAAAGATCGTTTCCGTTCACTTCCAATGCGTAAATGGTGTTGGACGTCATTATGCTGTTTTGGGATGTGATCGGTGTGAGAATCTCTCCAGTAGAGAGGTCCTTTCGAGCAACACCGTACCCGGCAAGACCCATGTGAAGAACGTCGCCAACGACGGCAACGGGGGCATTGTCGACACCATTGACGCCGGTTGATCCCCATGCTGCAAGGAACGTGTTGTTTGCAATATCGTAGCGAAGAAGGCCTTCATCGGACGACCAGTATCCTACACCAGCGTAGGTTGCAACCTGTCCGGTTAGCAGGGTATTGGATGTGAGCTGGGTTGCTGAACCAACAGCGGTTGAATCTACATCGGCTCTGAACGCAGAGTATTCTTGAACAAAGAGGATTTGACAACCCGCTGTGGTCGTACAATCACCGACTGCTGCAATATCCACAATGTATTCTGAGCTCGCATCTTGATTCGCTCCGGGAGGAATGTTGGTCCGAATCGAGCCGTTCTCGATAAGGAACAACCCGTCTTCAAGCGTACCTGCGATGATGGTGTCTCCAGTTGCTGCCAAGGATGTGACTGGATTGCCGATGTCAATTGGCGTGAGCCAAACAGAGGAAGCAATATCGAGGCGATCGACTGTTTCTGAGAAATACCCTGCTACGTAGAGGATACCGTTGTGTTCGAGTGCATCGGTGAGTGCAGCATCGGATGGGCCACTTGCGAGAACAATTTCCCGAGTTACGGTACTCTGCATACTCGCATCAATCAGAACGATACGACCGCCATCTGTTGCAACATGCATCATCGATGAAGGTGCACGTTCCCCGTTAGCTTCCCAGGCGAACAAGGCATTGAACCCAGATTCAGTGAGGTTGACGTTGTTGAGTGGGATGGATGATCCAAAGACACCCGTCGTGAGGTTGTAACGGAGCAGTTGATCACCGCTCATGATGTGAAGCGTGTCTTGATGCGATTGGATTCCCGAAACAACGTTGGATGGCAGCCAATTTGCATCGCTCCATGTTGCTAGCCAAAAACCAGAATTCCAGTTGTATCGTGCAAGTCCGCTGTCACTTGAAGCGAAGAGAAGTTGATTACCAGCGGATTCCATTTTCGTGACATCGTTGCTGTGGAGGACGTTGGCAGAACTCCAAGTGGAAAGAGGTTGATTGTTGTTCAAATCGTAGCGTCCAACACCGTTATCGGTTGCTGCATACAAGATTCCACTCTGTTCGTGCAGGTCGTTGACTCGTGTCGATAGAGGCCAGCTGTTCGAGGTCGCTGAAACAACCTGACTCCACGTGTTGGAAGCGTCAAGTTGGAGCAGTGTTCCATCACTTGTCATGACGTAGATGCCCGATGGAAGCACTTCAAACAGCCCAATTTCAAAGCCAGCATCTGGTAGGCCATCGCTTACTGTACCGTCGCTTTGCGAAATCAGTTTGAACATACCATCTGCGAAGGCAACGTGGATATTTCCACTCGGCCCAATAGCAATGCTTACAATCTCAGAATTGAGGTCGCTGAAGTCGTAAAGATCGATGATAGCAGCGTCGTTGTTCGCATCGAGAACGAGAATGGACGTGCTGCCCTGCAGGTAGAGTTGCCCATCGCTTGTATGTTGAACTGCATTGTAAAGAGGAATGCTCACAGGTGCGAACGATGTAATTGGGTCTACTGGTGCTAGGGCTTCAAAGGCTAGTTCTGTGATGTCTGCATCCGAGGGCAAGGTCCAACCTGCGCCGGAGGCGCTGTTTGGAGAGAGTCGGTCTGAGTAAGGATTTGCTCCATCGAAAGAATCGGATGCGCCTAGGGTCCCAAGCCCTCTCCAATCGAAGAGATTGATGCCGATGTCGTTGGCGACAAGAAGAGGCTCGTTGATCATGAGACCGTTGGAACCATTTACATGGATTTGGAGTGAAACGTTCGAAATCTCTGCACCTGGAGCGAATTCGAGAACCCAATCTGCTGTTGCTTGACTGGAGAGAATTGGGTCATTGCCCACGATTGCGTCCAACTGAATCCAACCAGTGTCGTTGGAACCAGAAAGAGGCCATGAGACTACATCGTCCGTTTCGTGAGCAGATGCAATCGGTACACCTGCGAGCACAACAGACCATGATGCAAGAAGCATCAACAAGGTCAAAAAGAGGGCCTTTTTTGGTCCTCGACGGTCGGCATAGCGGTTGCTCATATCGATGATGCAATCACTTCAGTACATAAAGGCCCTGTGTCGTTGATAGAACAAAGCATCATTCCAAATCGGACAATTCGCCTTGCTCATTGATGAAAAGCAGTCGAATGGTCGAGGTTCTTCCCGAGATAGCTTTGGGCGATCCTGAAATAGCAACAATCGTGTCATGGGGGCGAATCTTCTTCATGTCATACAACTGCTTGACTGCTTCAGCAACGGTTGAACGAGCACGCGATTGTTCCTCAACAATGAGTGACTCGACTCCTGGAAGAATCGTTGTACGCCGAGCAGCGCGAATACGATTCGTCATTGCGTAGATGGGGATTCGAGGCCGGTGCGCCGCCATTAGTCGTGCTGCGTTACCATGTTCTGTACCAACGATGAGATGCTTTGCATCGGTTTCTCGTGCGATTTCGATCGCAGCACCGGCAATCACACGAGTGGATACATAGGCAGCCAATGCAGGGGGATCGGGCAATCCCTTGGTCGATTGTTCAACAGTTTCAGCAATACGAGCCATCGTTTCAACAGCTTTGACAGGATGCTGACCACTTGCAGTTTCACCGGACAACATCACAGCGCTAACGTGCTGACGGATGGCTGTTGCAACGTCTGTAACCTCTGCTCGCGTGGGCCGGGCATGATTGACCATGCTTTCCAACATCTGCGTTGCAACAACAACAGGCGTTCCACGTTCGAGGCATGCAGAAACGATTCGTTCTTGTGCAGCAGGGACCTCTTCGAGTGGAATCTCAACGCCCAAATCTCCGCGAGCGACCATGACCACATCAGCAGATTCGACAATAGCAGTGAGATCCTCAAGCGCAGCTGGATGTTCGATTTTTGCTACAATCCACGTGTGGACGCCTGCGGCCTCAATGCGTTCACGGGCTGGAATCAAATCTGCAGCACTTCGAACATACGAAACGGCAACAAAATCAACGTTCTGCGAGAGCGCATGGTCGAGACAATCCAAGTCGTGTGGACCTACTGCAGGTAGTTTCACCAGTGTCCGTGGGACATTGATGCCTTTTCGTTCGGTGAGAATGCCACCGTCTTCAACTCGACATCGAACGATTTCACCCTCAAAATCTGGTGCAGTGAGGACTTCTAGACGAATCAGCCCATCCGAGAGCAGGACAGGATCTCCTTTTTGCAAATCCTTTGACAATCCCTCCCATTCGACGGGTAGGGTTTTGACCATCTCGCCCAGTATGGTGGTGCTTTGAGGAGGCAAACCTTGAGCATAGCCACAGTGAAGGTCAACGAGTTCTCCCCGCAACAATTCGACTTCACCTTCGAAACGCCCCAAGCGGAGTTTTGGACCAGGCAAATCTGCGAGCAATCCGATGTATGTGCCTGATTTTGTCTCTGCTTCTCGAATGTTCTGAATCGTTCGTTCTTTACCTTCGAAATCGCCATGAGAGTAGTTGAGTCGTGCAATGTTCATTCCCGCATTCATCATTTCTGCGAGCGTTTCAATATGATCGCTGGCTGGACCAATTGTGGCAATAATTCGAGAGCGCATACGTTCTCCTCACGCTAGGTTAGATTGTCATATTCCATAGTCCTTCCATAGATTATGGTTGTAATTTCCGACAATCTGAACCCTTCAAAACAAACTTATCAAGTGAATTTGCGTTCGTTTTGCGACATACGCCGGTAGAAATAGAGCATCAATCCGGCGAGTCATCTTTGACGAACTCGCGCAGGAACTCCCACGCAATGGCTGTGATGTCCAAGCCCGTTGGGTTGCCTTTCAGAGTGGCCTCATTGAAGGGGCCGTCGGCACCTTCGTAGTCGTTGAGGTAGGGGTTATGCTGAGCGAGATTCAATGTGTACAACACGGCTTGTGAACCGTCCTCGCACTCTGTGAATTTCTTGATTGAGTGGTCTGATTCCACCGTCTCAAAGTCGGGCACCAGCCCAGAGCATCCGTTGGCGTCAGCCCAATAGTAGAGGTTCTGGATGGCGCCCTCGTCCCCTTCTAATGTACCTGCGACTTGAAAAGATGCGGTTGAAGAATGGCCGTAGAGCACGCCTGGATCCAAAAATCCATGGAATTCCATGACGGGAATGGGTGAGTAGTCGCCCGACTTCGGCTCTACGGTGTAGCCGGCCATGCATGCGATAGCGGTGATTTTGTGGCTGGCCACCATCGCCATTTCTTGGCTCATAAAACAGCCGTTGCTCCATCCGCTCAAGTACACGCGACTCGCATCAGCCGATCTGTTTTCGACCATGAAATCGATTAAGGTGAGCAGGAAGCCGACGTCGTTTTCCTCACCACAGCACCAGCCAAAATTCCATCCAAGATCGATACCTTCAGGGTGCACGAGAATCGTATGGTCCACATCTGTGACGCGGGCAAAATCTGAGAGGTTGTTCTGCAGTTCGGCGGTCACGTGCCGCCCGTGCATGTCGATGAGCAGGGGGCACGAATGTTCCTTGCAAAACTCGAGGGAAGTGTTTGCAGGAACATGGACGAACCAGCATCGTTCAATGTCATCAAACTCGAAACACTCTCGCGCGTCCTCGGGTTCGGAGGCAAACATCTCATCATCTGCTGCCGGTGCAACTTCCACCGATTCAGAAAGACAACCGCTCATGGCGGCCATGAGCAACAAGAGTGGGCACAACGCAGCAAGAATCTGTGTCCTCATGTTCCCCCTCTGGATGTAGACAATCGGGCATCTTCAATAGTTCTTCTATTGTCAATGGTGGTTTCAATCACCATTCAGAACCCTGCAAAAGATGGGAATAACGAGCGAAGACTCAAACCATTGATGCGTTCAAGTCGAAATTAGGGGAACGAAATGGACGACAAGAAAGACCAACTTCTTCGAAAAGAAGCCCTCGACTACCATGAGGAAGCGCCTCAAGGAAAAATCAAGGTTGTACCTACAAAACCACATTCTACAGCACACGAACTTTCTCTCGCATATTCGCCAGGGGTTGCATACCCTTGTCTTGAAATCGCTGAGCGTCCAGAAGATGCGTATCGATACACATCAAAAGGAAATCTGGTCGCTGTTATTTCCAACGGCACAGCCGTTCTCGGCCTTGGTAACATTGGAGCACTAGCGAGCAAACCAGTCATGGAAGGAAAGGGATTGTTGCTCAAAACGTTTGCAGATATTGATGTGTTTGATATCGAAATCGATGTGACCGACCCTGAGGAGTTCATTCAGACTGTGGTCAACATTTCCAAGACGTTTGGAGGTATCAATCTTGAAGATATCAAAGCCCCGGAATGCTTCGAGATTGAGCGCAGAATTGCAGAAGCAACGGACATTCCTGTTATGCACGACGATCAACATGGTACTGCCATCATTTCAGGTGCAGCATTGTTGAATGCTGTTGAACTTCAAGAAAAGAAACTGGATGAGATTTCGGTTGTTGTCGTAGGTGCAGGTGCATCTGCGTTTGCATGTGCAGAACACTACGTAGCACTTGGCGTTCAGCGATCGAACATCAAGATGGTCGACTCCCAAGGCATCATCACAAAGGGACGTCTTGATCGAGGCGAACTGAATCAATACAAGGCAAAGTTTGCAGCTGATTGCGATGATGGACAACTTCTCGATGCGATGAAAGGAGCCGATGTGCTCCTTGGTTTATCCAAAGGCGGGCTCGTCACGCAAGAGATGGTTGCGGCAATGGCGGACAAACCAATCGTGTTTGCTCTTGCAAACCCAACACCAGAAATCATGCCCGAGGAGATTCTTGAGGTAAGGAACGATGCCATCATTGCAACAGGACGCTCCGATTATCCGAATCAAGTCAACAACGTTCTCGGATTCCCTTATATCTTCCGTGGAGCACTCGATGTTCGAGCCCGCGATATTACACAGAACATGAAAATGGCAGCGACACGTTCTCTTGCAGAACTTGCCAAAGAACCTGTTCCAGATTACATCTCTGCAGCCTACGATGGCGCCACGATGGAATACGGGCCTGAGTACATCATCCCGAAACCGTTTGATCGTCGAGTTCTCATCTGGGAGGCTTCTGCCGTTGCTCAGGCTGCTGTCGAAGAAGGAATCGCATCGGTGGCACCCGAAGAATTCTCACTTCAATCGTATCGAGAGGATCTTGAAGCGCGTTTGGGCATGACCTATTCGATCATGCGAAGCATCATCAATCAAGTTCGTCGTCGAAACAAGCGCATTGTGTTCCCAGAAGGTGACAATGAGAAGGTTATTCGCGCAGCGGCTCAATTGGCTGAACAGAAAATCTGCAAACCAATCTTGCTCGGTCCAATCGACCGAATTGCTCGAATGATGGAAGAGATGCATTTCAACTTCGATTACGAATGCTATGACCCTCGTTTCGATGAACGCCGTAAAGGTGCTTACACGGATGCATTGTTTAATCGACGAAAGCGAAAAGGTGTGACAAAGGTCGATGCTGCACGATTGCTCAAAAGCCGACCTTATTTCGCAAGTCAAATGGTTGAAGCAGGAGATGCAGACGGATTCGTTGGCGGTGTGAGTCGAAATTACAGCGATGTACTTCGCCCAGTGTTGGAAACCATCGGCGCCTCGGATGATGCTCATTGCCTCATTGGCTGTTACATGGTCACCATCAAAGGAAAGATTCTGTTCCTTGCTGATGCAACCGTGAATGTGTACCCGGACAGCAGAACACTTGCTGAAATCGCCGTTCAAACGGCCAAGGTTGCTCGTCGATTCGGCGTTGATCCAAAGGTTGCCATGCTTTCGTTTTCCAATTTCGGAAGCACCCGTGCGCAGCGGAGTGACCGAATTGAAGAAGCGGTTGAAATGGCTCGTATTCTCGATCCAACACTGGTCATTGATGGCCCGATGCAAGCGGATACTGCGCTCGATTCAAACGTTCAGAAGGAATACCCATTCATGGAATTTACAGGTCCTGCTAACGTTTTGGTCCTACCAAACTTAGCGTCAGCGAACATCGTGTACAAGATGCTTGAACAACTTGCAGATGCTGAAATGACAGGCCCGATTCTCGAGGGAATGAAACACCCAGTTCAACTCGTAGCTCGCCAAGATGGTGTACGACACATCGTCAACATGGCAGCGATTTGCGTCGCAGATTCGATGCGAAAAGACTCCTATTGGGAAACGTTGGCAAGCAACCCATCCGATTCTTGAACACCATCTTCGTATGGGATTGATGGTCGTCGTGGACGCCAGATGGCGCCTGTAACAAACCCAGCAACAAGTCCTCCGAACAAGAGATTGGCCCAACCGTCGAGGGCATACGATCCGAAACCGCGCAGGACTGGAATGAGGAAGGAAGGAATGATTCCAAGCAATGTTGTCCAGATGATTTCAGTGCGGAGGTTGCCGAGGACATCAGCACTCATTGGAACACGACGCGCAGGTTCGACTCGAGGCGGAGAGAGGACGAATCGAATCACGGTGTTTGGGAGCGGGCGGTCCACTGGAATGTTCGATGTTGCATGCGTTCCTGTTTTTCGAGGATGCATCTCCACTGCAAGTCGGTGATGTTGGAGCGGGCCATCGGTTTCAACGGGACGTGGTCGTCCGTCCATCATTCCTCCACGATGACTCGTTGCAGCAGCATCGCTGAGAATTTCGACAACACCAGGTTCAAGTTCAATGTTAGAAAATGCGTGACTCCACTCAGGGAACGATGGTAATCGTGCTTCCAATGATTGTTCCCGTTCAATCGAATCGAGGGTTGACTGGACTGTTGCTTGCAGAGATTCGATTTCGTTGATTGTGAGGCCAGTCATCGGTTCGCTAGCACCTTCCGGTGTCTCCGACTCTCCCAACAGTTGGGCAACTTGTCCGCGCGTCAATGGATGCTTAAGGATGTAAAAAGAGGGCAATCGAACCTCATATCGAGGCCGTTGACTTGCGTAAATCCAGCCTCCACGATCGCTTCCAAGCCATGAACTCCCTGAGGCGATGGGGATGAAATCAAGACCATTGAGATTGATGTTTTCCACAAAATCACTTCAGCTGCTGTTCCATCAATCTGTACCACTTCATGCCCATCTCATGTTCTTCGAGAAGTTTGAACTGCTTGAATGGAGAAATCGATCGCATGTAACCGAAGGCAGCAAAATCAACGAGATTAGGGTTTTCTCCTCCAAAGTAGGATTGCCCATCGAAGGAAGCGGTGTACTCCGTGAGTAAATCGTGCCAGAGTTTCTTCGGCGTTCGTCCATCTTTCTTGACACGCTTTCGAGCAATGATTCCCCACATGATGGGGAAACCTGCCCATGCGTACAGCCTCCTGGAAATGAATCCAAACTTTTCCAATTTTGATACACGTCGAGTTGTGCTCAGAGCAGCCCCCAGTGAACCGTAGAGGATTGGTATCGTGGCTCGTTTCCAGGCTTCATCAACATGGGCGAGCATTGTATCGTATCGTTCGTTACCCTGTTCGCTTGAGAGCGTCGATTTGTTGTATTTCTCATCGATGTAGTTCATGATCGGGGTCGAATCAACGACAACTTCTCCGTCACCGTCAGTGAAGACGGGGACCTTATTCCACCCATCTGTGAACGAAAGTTCCTTTTTGGTACGCATTGCGTTGACTTGGATTTCTTCCACATCGAGCCCAAGATGTTCGATGAGTCCGCGCACCTTCCACGAGAACGGACATGTTTGCAACACGTGCAACGTCGCTTGGCTCATGGTAAACTCCACCTGAGCGTCCTTCTTCAATCCTCGTTATGGTCTTGGTCAGGACGCCAACCAGGTTTCCAAAACTCTTCGTTGTCCAACCATTCCATCCATTCATCGTCTGCGCAGGCAAGTAAGCGATAGGCTCGACTTTCAAGCCCTTCTCTGTTGTACTCTGGTAGTGTGCCTTCAGCATAGGCTTGATGCCAATTAACTTGCATTTGACGAATTTCTCTGCGAGCCCCTTCCGGATTGTCAAAATTCATCTCGCAAACATCCCGAAGTTCTGAGAGCCATTGTCGCGTGTCTTTGCGAAGAGGATCATCGATTCGATGTCTGGTTGATGATTTCTTACCGAACGGCCACCAACCCATGAGTTCTGTTTTCGCACCTACGTTTTCATCTTTCGCATGAAGATGAAAAACAAGAAGGCATTCGACCAACCATGGGACGAATCCATCTCCACCTCCACGGCAAGCTGAAGGATTCATCGCTCAAAACTCTCGCAGAATCCTATCAGGCACGGTTGCAGAACACTGGAATTAGCGTTCATGTCCACAATGATGCGTTGCCAAAATACATCACGAAACTTGAGTCGATGGGCGGACAGTTGTTCCTTCTCGATGAACGGGGCACAACCTTCACCTCGGTTGATTTTTCCAAAAAGGTTCAGTCTTGGACCCTTCAGGCATCAGACACACACGTTGCTATTGGTCCTGCGGAAGGCTGGAATAATCTCGGAGAACATCTGCCTCGAATCTCACTGTCAGAAATGACGTTCCCACATGAGTTTGCTGCGGTCCTATTCCTTGAGCAATTGTACCGGGCATTTCAGATTATCAAAGGAACATCGTATCATAAGGCTTGAGCGAATCCTAATCAACACAAAGATGGAGCAATGGCCATGGCGGTCCCATTCAGCGATGAGGCAAGTCTGCGATGGATTCTCATCGCATTCGAGTTTTTCATCGGACTGGCTCTTGTCTACAACAGCAAGAATCAACCGTTTCCTCGTCCAAGTGCTCGCTTTGGTTGGCTTGTTCTTATGCTTGCAACCCTGGTTTTAATCGGTCAAGCAGCACCAAAGCCGATGACCATTTTTGCCCATTTCGTCATGTTGTCTGGACTTGGGGGCTTTGGTTTGGTTGCAGGTGTTTACCAACTTGCTCAAACCCAACGAGACGTTCTCGTAGCACCTTATTCAGGAATGATGTTCTGTGTCGGTGTTGTAGGCCTCATGGTTTCAACGTGGGATGAACTTTCAACTGTTGAACAATGGGCAGGTTTCCTCACCATCGTTGTATTGGGCGGTGGTGAAACGTGGCTCATTTTCCGCGGTTTACTGATCGGCAAACTTCCCAGAGCATGGTCCCAAGCAGGGATGGTTGCACTCATGCAAGGGCGATTGACGGGACGAAATGGAGCTATCGAATGTTTCGAAAAAGGATGGGATGCGGATGAAGAGCACCTGAATCCTATGGCATACGTTGCTTTGCATCGAATACACACGTTCCTCGGTCAAGATGAGGAAGCTCAGAACTGGAAGACGTACCTAGAACGGGAGGGTGGAGAATCTGCCGTTGCTCGCGAATACGTTCAAGCCATCCACGATGCATTGACCAACTTGGATTCACAAGCTGCGGAACGTCTCCCCGTCCTCAAGGACGAAGAGTCCGAGTAGAGGTTCTTTTTCCGGATTCTTTCAAAATCTACGCAAAAACGAGATAATTTAAAGAACGTAGACGTCGATTTATGTATATGAACAAGCAAATTCCGGTCAAAGTATTCCTTTGGATGGTGATGTCCTGGTCTGCTGCAAACCTCTTCGCTCAGGCCATTTACATGGGCTTTCATGGTGTTCCATTTGACGGCATTGCAATGATTGACTCCCTTGGTAACTGGTACTATTTACTCGTCATTGTGGAAGTTGCGGTCTGGATGTACGTAGCTTTGTATTTTGGTAAGCGCTTCTTGTCGAAGATGAACCCGCCGACGCAAATTCAAGTGAACCATTGAAATCGATGTCACGCATTGAATACTTGCGATGAGATTAAGTGGTGCCACGAAGAACATGCCCACATGTTCAATCTTGACAGAGAACCATTGTTTTCTGGACAACCCATGCTTTTGGAAGATTTGAACGAGGAAGAAGTCCAGCGATTGGATGTCGAAAATCTCAGTGTCCTCAGCATCGATCAGGTCCGCGAAACACTTCCTGATGTCGAACGCCAGCTGTCAACACTCCAAGCGATTGTTGACGAAGCGCATGATATGACGGAAGAGATTGAAATTCTCCTTGAATCCTTACCACCAGAACATCCTCACGTCGTTGAGATGTCAGAATTACTCGGCGGACTTGTCGCCCACTGGCAACAAACCATTGCGAAAATTGAACGGCACGGTGCACGCGTAGCAGGACTCGATCCGGGCCGAATCGAATGGTATGGTGTCGTCGACAATCATCTGATGCTCTATTCATGGACATGTGGCGAATCCGATATTGAGTGGTACTATGGTCTTGATGAAGGCTTCTCGTCCCGAAAACCACTCATAGAAGCATAACTTCCCAAAAGCATAGGGGAGCAGCACATGGTTCGAATTGACCGAGTTCACACTGGTGGCGGAGACAAAGGCGAATCCTCCCTCGTCGACGGTAGTCGACGTCTCAAATCCGATGTGCGATTTTCTGTCGTTGGAGACTGCGACGAATTGAATTCGATTATTGGTCTTGTACGGATGGAATGTTCACGACTACCATTGCATCACCAAGATGGTGGAGACAGAAAAAATGCTGGACGCGTTCACTTCATCTGCGATACTGCTCTCTCACGCATTCAACACGAATTGTTTGATCTTGGTGCAGAATTGGCATGTCCGCCCGACAACCTTCCCGATTACATGGTCCTCATCAATGAAAACCAAGCTGACACCTTGGTCTCCGACATGGATGCATGGTTAACGCAGACTGAGCCACTCACGTCGTTTATTCTCCCTGCCGGCGGCCCGCCTCAAGCGGTGCTTCACCATGCTCGAACGGTTGCTCGGCGCCTCGAGAGAGGGATCGTTCAATTGCGTGAACATGAGGGGGAGCAATCGGTCCGTCCGTTGGTTCTCACGTATGTCAATCGTCTTTCAGACTGGCTTTTTGTCTTGAGCCGATGGATTACTGCTGTACTTGGAGAAGAAGAAATGCTCTGGCAACCTCTTGGAAAGCGAGGAAAGGAAGACGGGATTGCAAATTCGATTTTGAGGCAAGCAGAACACGATGCTGATTTTGACAACATCTAATTGGTCGATTTTGCCTTCTCCCAGGCTTTGCGAACAACACCACGCGTTTCGTCGTGTGTCAACTGGGCAAGCGCTTGTTCCCAATCCAACCACAGGTGGTCGCGATGTTCATGCGAGAGCGTAACATCAAGGGTATCTGTTTCTGCTAGAAACCAGAAGACTTCTTTCTCTCGCTTTCGCCCTTTGTGTCGGTACGTGTATGCCGTGCGCTCGACAAAGTCTTGATCAAACGTCAGTTCGGTGATTCCTGTTTCCTCTGCTAATTCTCGACGGACAGTAGCAACATGATCGACATCTGTGTCTTCGACGTGACCTTTTGGCAAATCCCAATGACCTTGCGGGTATTGCAACAGCAGAATGCTGTCGATGTTGACCAAAACAACGCCGCAAGAAGTCTCCATCTCATCCCCTCTGAATGGCCCTGTTAGGATTATCGTTTGATATCTTCGCGTCTTGTATCTGCCCAATAGGTTCAATATACGTCGAATTTGAGGTCCTGAATATGACAAGTGCGTCTTCGTTTCCGGACGTCCATCGAATCGTTGCCGATTCGGACATGGATGGAATGTGCGCTGCGGTTGTCTTGAAGAAAGCCTACCCTGAAGCAGAGGTTCACTTTGCTCACGCAGCTCTCATTCGCTCAGGTATCATCGATCATCTCATCGATAAACACACGGTTACGGTCGATCTTCCGTTTCATCCAAACAGTGGCTGGTATCTTGATCATCACTTAACGAACAAACCAACAGAAAAAGAACATGATGTTTTCACATCAAAGGGAGGTATTGTTCACTGGGATCACGCTCCTTCAGCAGCCCGCCTTGCCTTCGAATTGTTTCGAAAGCAGTACGCATTCCCTCATCTTGAAACAATTATGCCGCTCGTTGATGACCTCGATTCTGGTGGTATTCCCCTTGAAACATTTCGTGAGGATGGGCCATTGCTGCAGTTGTCTCGAACGTTGAGTTACAACGATGCAGAGTACATGCATCATTTGCTCAATCTCTTCCTTTCATGCACTTCAATGGAACAAATCTACAACGATGAAGTTGTTCAAGAACGCATGGAATTTGCAAGGACGTCGCGCAAAGAACTCATGGCTTTGGTTCAAGAAAAAACCACGATCGTGAATCGTTTGGCGATATGTCGCCTCGAGGATACAGGCCATCGTTCGAATGGGTATCTCATTACGGCTCATGCCGGCGAGGATGCAGATGCTTGTTGCATCATTCATGGATACTCGGATGGTGAAATCGGAAACAAAACACGGCCACCTCTCTCTGCGAGTTTCTACGCGAATTCATTCCTCCCCCAAGGACAAAATCGCTACGACCTTTCTCGATTAGCAACGGAATTTGATCAGCATGGTGGCGGCCATGCAAATGCATGTGGTTGCCGTATCCAACCTCCAGGAATTGAATCCAATCTCGAGCGATGGATGGAGATGTGGAACAATCGTGATGTTGATCTCAAATATCAACATTAGATGACTTGGAATGTGTAGATGAGCCCAAGGAATGCGTGAATCATCACCAAGGCCATCATCATATCCGATGCACGCCCATGCTTTGTCCGTTCAACCGTGAACGATTCATTTTGTTCTTTCAATTCAGCAGTTTTGCGGCCATGACGTACAACCAACCAGAGCAGGACCAAACCGACAGGGCCAGTGAAACCATGCAGATTCTGCGGAAGGAGATCGGATGTCCAATCATCGTTGACGATTTTTCCGGAGATGGCACGAGCTAAAAAAGCGATGATTGCTAAGCAGATTCCAGTCCAAAGTAACCACTCGCCATGCCGCTGATGACGAGCAATTGCCTGCTTGCGCTCATCACCTCGGAGCGTCATTCCTTTTTTTCTCCAGCCGTATTGTCGAATGAGCCACAATACGAAGATGGTTGCAAGAATTGGATGGATAAGCATGATGACCGTACGCATTACCACATCCACTCCTCCGCTGTTTCCTGCGAGGCTTGACTTCCTTGAATTGGTTTCTCTTGTGCTTGTGACCCTAGCGGTGAGTTCAAAGGTTGGATGACGAGGGAAAGGCGGGGGCGCCATGCAAGAATCTTATCTTGAGGCATGTCTTGAAGCAGGATTCAAGACGATTAAGAATCGACGGCTAAATGCTGTCGGTAAATGCCCTGAGTATACATTAATGGATAAACCATGGAAAGAACTGGTCAAACTTGCCGTTCTTGAGACCGAAATTCCAGGCCAAGATGAAGATGGTGAAACCATTGCTCCGTCGCCACGTTTCCGTCGCGGTCGTCGTCGTGGTCGCCAACAATCGACCATCCCATCTCCAACGGATATTCAATCAATGACCGAGGAAACTCCAGCGCTGCGGTTTGCTCTCCTTTTGGTCAATAAGTTCCTTCACGCTGAACAATGGGAAGAAGGCGATTATGCATCTCTTGAAACCGAATTGCGTGAGGCTTGTCTCGCTCAAGGCGTGCATTCGGTTTGGCATGAAATGGCAAAGAGAAGCGATCTATTTGGTCAATTTTCTGCGTGTCCAATCGCAGAATCCAAATCTACTTCGAAGAAAAAGACGCTGGATTTGTCCGAAATTGCCATCGATCCGTTTGATGCCACATCTTGTCTTGATGTGTTCAAATCGATTCCGGATGAACAGTACAGTGCCGAAGACCTCGTGTCAATGAAGCGTTTAATCAAGCGACTCTCCTCAGGAAAGTGGCCAAGCGTTGAATCAAATCTGTTGGAATTTGAAGGAAATCTTTCATTGGTTTCTCTGTTAATTGCTTTGAACACCCATAGTGCAACCGACGTGATTCTTGGACGACTACGGAAGGCGAACAAATCACTCGCAGAACGATACGAGCTTGCTATGATCCTGACCAGCGATTCGATTGAGTGGAGTGATGCTTATCTTACACAGAACGATGATGATCTAGGCAAGGCACTTCTCGAATTGGCGTGGTTGAATGGTCCGTTGGATCGCATGAGTCCGAAAACATCCCAGTTGGAAATTGGCCTCGAAATCCTCATCAATGCTCAAGCACCAACAAATCGAGTTGATGTTGTACGATGGAAGATGCTTCAGCACTACGTGGAAGAAGCTCGAAGTGACGATGCTTTGGAAATCATACAATCCATCTCCCTTGAACACGATTCTGATGCATCAGAACTGCTGCCGCTCTTGATTCAACTGAACCATCCCGATGCTTATACCTGGCTCGAGGCCAACATGAACAACATCGATGAAGGAGGTCTGGTCTCCATTGCTCAAGAAGGTGCATTACCGACGTCGCTTCGAGCCAAGGGTTTGGTTTTACTCCGAAATCAAAACGGTGAAGGCTGGACAGAGGTCCAATCTCTTGCCGTTCATATCTTTGTCCAGACTCTCAACTTGGATGAGTTGGCTACCATTTTGCTTGAGGATGAACTTGCTATTCCTACGCATCCATTCGAGACACTCATCGTTGCCCACCTTTTGAGTGCAAGTCATGATGAGGCGAACTGGAAATTGGCTCGAAGTGCACGAAAGAAAGCGCTGCAAGTGGTTCAATCGACGGATGTACCTACTTCAATCAATGAAGATGAATACAAGTTGTTGCTCTTGCTTGAGGGGCGCATAGAGGAATCTGTTAGCAAACTTGAGTTGACCGATACGTTACCAAAGAAGGGAATCCTAGCAGTCAATCAAATCGTCAACGCCCTCTCGTCGGGTGGTTCTCATCTCGTTGATGAGAAACACCTCAGCAACGTCATTGAATCCTTGGAAGAGGGCGAAATGACCGATATGGGAGAAGCACTCATGCGAACAATCGTCTCGAAACTTCGATTGAACAATGTTCGTCTTTCTCTCGAACGGGGAGATAATACGACCCAAGTCATTTCCTTGCTTGAGACCGTTTTGACGCAGCCGTCAATTCCTTATCCCATCGTTGATGGCGTTCGTGAGTTGATGTATGAGTTCGATCTGGGAATCGAATCGCTCGTTCAATGGTACCAATCCCATCATCCACGTTCGATTTGGGCCCTGCTTGCACAAGCGACGCTCGATGCATCAAGAGGCAAGAATCTATCTGCCGCACGACTGTTCAAACGCTCAGCAGATTCTGGAGAGTTTGCTTACGATGAAGAAATGATGCTCTACCGAAAGGCGTTGATTCACTTCGCATTCGACAAGAAATGGGGAGAGGCGAAGCAACTGCTGTCCGAGCATCCGAACCTGCGTGCAGCGATTACGAAGCGATTCCAATTGTATCTCGACGTGTCACACAAAGCATCGATTCAAGAGACTGCTCAGGCAACATCGATGTTGAAGAATTTCGTCAAGCGACAAGAAACCATTGTCGAAGAGACAGAAGAAGGCGAGAAAACGAGAACAAAAACCATCTTCAAAGAAGATGAACTTGACCTTCTCCACACCTATCCAGATGAGCACCCGAAACCATTGCCGAAAGAACCGTTTACGGGTCGTCTACTTGCTGCTACGAATGCTTTGCAGCGTGACTACAGAACACAAAGTTCGAAGTCGTTTGATCGTCGATACCGTGACATCATGTTGATGCGCAATCCCGATGCGATGGAAGTCCATACACTTGCTCAACAAGCGAGTGAAACGTCGCCTCTGGATGCTCTTCGCATCCTTGAGCGTGCACAATTGTCTGGTCGTTTCAAAGACCGAAACAAATCCTTTGCGAACTTAGAATTGGTATTGTTCCGCCGACATCAATCCGATATACGCACATCGGATCGAAGGTACCTCAGACATCTTCCACTCAAGCCGCTTGTTTTGGTGGATACAAACATCGTCATCGATGCTTTGTATCAACGTATTCAAGAAAAGCTCAATCGTTCAAATCACTTTGAAGATTCAACCAATCAGCGGTCCCATTTTGCAGGCTATCTTCTCTACTTAGCAGCGAACGACAAGGTCGACCTCTGGTTGCCGAAGGTTGTTCGAAGTGAAGTTGAGAACATCGCTCGTTCCATCGATGATATACGTTCGAGGTTCGAAAATGCACTCGTTGACAGCGAGGTTTTGGAATCAACCATGTCTCCCGAAAACATGAAATCAATCGTAGATGAGATTATCTTCGATTTCAGCACGTGGGCTGGTAATTCAGATGAAATCGAAGCCGAGGCTGTAAGCGATGAAGTGAAGTCTTCGATGGATGCGTTCCTTACGCAACACAATGAAATCTACGACGAATTAACAAAAATGCGTCAGCATTACGAGGGCAAGAACATTCGAACCGAAATTGATGGCAAGAAGATCTATCCTCAACACCCCGATCGAAAGATTATGCAATACGCTTCGGTACTCTCCAACCGCCCAATTGACAACGTTGGGTCAATTGTTGTAGCGACCCATGATGGTGATTTCACCGTTGTTGCTCGAGCATTCGAAGAGCGCTTTGGCTTCGGTATTGCAAAGAACAGTCGCACGCTAAAGCAATGGCTTCGAGAGTCATGACCGTTGCCAAACTGCCCTGTAGCGTAGATGTTCTTCATCCTCGTACTGGATGGAATAGAAGTCAATCGGATTGAGTTCACTTCCAATGGATTCGATAAACGAACGGTCCAGTGGCCAAGGAGGGCCATCGACTTCCAATGGCGTTGCAGGATTCATCCGCCCAATGCATATCAGGACTCCTTTTTGACGGACGAGCGGGGCTAAGTTCACCGAGGCAGGAATACGGAATGATTCAGGAATTGCCTGCAGAATATGTACTTCCAAAACTAGGTCAAATGCTCCAATCCAAGCAGGATGGGGATCGAGTAAGTCACCTACTTCCCAAGATATAGATGGATGAGGATGGATTTCTTTGACCCAATCGATGGCAGATGCTGACAAATCGAATGCAGTTACGGTCCAACCTCGTTCTGCTAGGTACACTGCGTCCTCACCTAGGCCACAGCCGACAACCAAAGCCGAGCCAACCTTCTGTTCTGAATGGTTGTCCAACCAATTGACGAGGAATGGATGAGGTTCACCTTTTGACCATGGGATGAAATTGCGATCTTTTTCTGCGACTTCGTACAAATCTTCGAACCAGTCCAATGGAGCGCCGCGTTCCTTAGCTGCATCCGAAAGATTCCGTAGCATCTTCCGAACGTCGTCCATGTCAACCCCTTCACATGTGTGCGATGAGTGCTTCACCAAAGGCAGAACATGAGAGCAAGGTAGCATCACCCATCAGACGTTCAAAGTCGTATGTGACCGTCTTTGCACTGATTGCACCTTCCATTCCCTTGACAATCAAATCTGCAGCTTCGATCCAACCCATGTGACGTAGCATCATTTCTGCAGAGAGAATAAGCGATCCTGGATTGACCTTGTCTTTTCCTGCATATTTTGGTGCAGTTCCGTGGGTTGCTTCGAAAATTGAAATTCCCGTATCGTAGTTGATGTTCGCACCAGGGGCAATACCAATGCCACCAACTTGAGCAGCGAGTGCATCTGAGATGTAGTCGCCGTTCAAATTCATGGTTGCAAGAACACTGTATTCTGCAGGACGTGTGATAATTTGTTGAAGCATGGCATCCGCGATAACGTCCTTGATGACGATCTCGTTTCCAGTGATTGGGTTTTTCATGGTACACCAAGGTCCACCATCAAGTTCAACTGCACCAAATTCTTCCTTAGCAAGCTGATAGCCCCAGTCACGGAATCCACCCTCTGTGAACTTCATGATGTTCCCTTTGTGAACAAGCGTGACACTATCCTTGTCGTTGTCGATGGCGTATTGAAGTGCTGCTCGAACAATTCGGTTCGTTCCTTCTTGACTGATTGGTTTGATGCCAATACCTGATGTATCTGGGAATCGAATTTTATCAACACCCATTTCATTGGTTAAGAAATCAATCAATTTCTTGACGCCTTCGGAACCAGCTTCCCATTCAATTCCAGCGTAAACGTCCTCACTGTTTTCACGGAAGATGATCATGTCAACATCACCTGGTGTTTTGACTGGAGATGGCGTACCATCGTACCAACGAACTGGACGAACACAAGCGAAGAGGTCCAGCTTTTGTCGAAGAGCCACGTTGAGTGAACGGATTCCACCACCAACTGGGGTGGTGAGTGGACCCTTGATAGAAACAAGACCAGATCGCATTGCATCGAGTGTTGCTTCAGGAAGCCACTCTCCAGTTGCATTGAATGCTTTCTCGCCAGCGAGAACTTCGTTCCAAGCGATTTGCTTTTCACCGTTGTAGGCTTTTGAGACAGCTGCATCGACAACGGAAATCATGACTGGGCTGATATCAACACCAATTCCATCCCCTTCGATGTAGTGGATAATTGGATTGTTTGGGATGTGAAGTTTTCCATTTTGCATAACAACAGGTTCGCCGCTCATAGTTCTCATACCGTCCCACCAATAACCACTTCAAGAACCAACCGATGCGATTGTTTCTATGAGAGCAAAGGTAACATGGACTGGCGGGACACAACTCGACTGCGAAAACGAGCAAGGTCAATCCATCGATGTTGATTGGGAGGACGGCCCATCGCCCATGCAAATCTTCTTGCAGATGATAGGAGCATGTTCCATCGTCGACGTCGTTGTAGGGTTGAAAAACCGTGAATTTGGACAAGTCTGGGTCGATTTGGATGCCGATCGTAGGGAGGAGTATCCTCGTTCCTTCACGAAGGTCAACATGACCTATCATGTCGAGGGCGATGTTCCAGAGAAACTCGTTCGAAGAACGATCGAAAAGTCCCATGAAAAGTACTGTTCCGTTTCAAACTCACTTGACAGGAACATCGAGATTGTGTGGGATCTTGTACTTCATCAGAAGTAAGTGCTGGATTTCAAGGATTGAATCGCCTGTTTGAAGGCGTTTTCCAACAAATCATACAATGGTTTCCAAACGGAGGGGATGTTGTTCTCTTCAACGAAATCAAAATCTCCAGCACTGTGTTGAACACGGACACATGGTCGAATCTGCTGATTACCTTGAAGTTCGACGAGCAGAGAAAGACGGTACTCATCGTCTGAGAGCGTGACTCTGGCTGAGTTCAAATCAATGTTTTGTGCACTCTCAGGAAGCGCATCAAATCCATCTTCGGATTGTTGACGAATGTTGTGTTGGGCGAGAACTTGGAGCAATTCTGCGACGAGAACAGGATCAACTTCCGGTGTTTCATGTTCTTCCTCCTCAAGCAAAATGTTGTGAAGTGGGTTCGAAGAAGTGGGCTGTACCGATGAAGGGGCTCCCAGTTCTGCAAAAATATCGACATCATCAGCGTTGAAATCCGGCGTCATTGGTTGTTCAAAATCCATGCTATCAACGTAAAATCCCAGTGGTTCACTTTTGAAGTATTGTTCCTTCTGCATCGAACATGAAGATTCAAATGGAGGATATTTTTGGTTGAATTGAGGATTGGGATGCGAGCGGTTGTTGTTGTGCTTGTTCTTGCACTCCTTTCGCAGGTCGCTGTTTCTGCACCATCTGGTATTGGTAAATCTGCGAATGAGGGATGCCTATGTCACGGAGATAGGGATCAATCTACGACTGTGTGGGTTGAAGGATTGCCTGAATCCTATGAATCGAATACAATGTACAACTTTTCCATAACCGTCGAGTCTGAAACAGTTGCAGTGAATCCCAATGGTTCTATCGGAGGGTTCAGAATCTTGGTCGTTGGGGGGTCAATCATCTTTGATGAATCAGCAGGTTTGATTCAAGAATTGGACGGCGGATGGACACACACTGAATCAGGCAACAAGCTTCGCAGTTGGAACTTCTCACTCCTAAGTCCTGAAGACAATGCATCGTATGTTGATTTCACGGTATACGGTAACGCAGTGAATGGCAATCAAGCAAGTTCTGAAGATGCGTGGAACAGCCTCAGTCTCCGATTGCCTGGTGTAGAGTACGATGGTGAAATTTTTTCGGACCGAGCAGATGGGTTCAGCCCGATGGACTACACCGTTGGTCTGGTTTCGATGATTGCACTTGTAGGGTTGCTCATCATCACATTGCGTGACTAATCAATTGACAAATTCAATTGTACTGCTGCGCAAAGCCTTGAGCTGACGACGCTCAGAAGATCCGTGAATTTGTTCGCTCTTGACTCCTGTAAGCACGAGCATGACGCGAATCTCATCATCCAGTGTTTCATCAACAGCAGTTCCCCAGATGATTTTTGCATGAGGCGAGATACGCTCTGTGATGATCTGTGCACAACGTTCCGCTTCTCCTAAGGTGAGGTTGTTGCCTCCGACGACATTGATGAGCGCACCGCGAGCATCGCTGAAATCAAGGTCGAGTAGAGGTGAATGCAGGGCTTCCAATGTGGCTTCCTCAGCTCGTCCGGGTCCAGAACCTGCACCAAGACCAATCATCGCGACCCCTGCTCCGGAATGAATGACGGCTTTGAGATCTTCAAAGTCAAGGTTCACCATTCCATCACGCGTGAGCAATTCAGTAACACCGATAATGGAACGAACGAGAAGTTCATCGCCAACCCGGAATGCACTTGCGAGTGGAAGATCCTTCACGCCTTCGATTTCGAGGAGGCGCTCGTTCGGAATCACGAGAATCGTATCGCAGTGTTCGCGAAGTCGCTCAAGACCCCACTCTGCGTTTTCTTTACGCGTCGCTCCTTCGGATTTGAATGGATAAGTGACGACGGCGATGGTCATAGCACCCTGTTCTTTTGCCAATCGTGCGATATGGCCTGCTGCTCCAGTACCGGAACCACCTCCCATACCTGCGGCAATAATTGCAAGTTGTGTATCGGTGGTGATGCCTCGAAGCGCCATTTCGGATTCAAGAGCTGCAGCCTCACCTTTTGTTGGATCGCCTCCTGCCCCTCTTCCTCGTGCAGTTCGTCCAATCAACACTTTGTGTTCCAGAGGAGACATAAGGAGCGCTTGGGCATCTGTATTGATGGCGTAGCCCGTAACGAATGAGTTCTCAAACAGACCTTCAGCATCAAGCCGACCGACTGCGTTGCAACCGGCACCGCCGACTCCGTACACACGGATTCGAGGCTGAAGCGATTCAAGCAATGCTCGAAGTTCCTCGTCAGTCCCTTGGCCGTTGGGCTGGGGATCGAGTTGAGGTACAATTTCCTCATCAGATAGTTCCAAAACTCGCTCAATCAAATGGCGCATGGCCATTATCTTGATTCATCCTAACTTGAATGTATTGCACCAAACTTCCATCATGGAAGCGATTTCAGCACACCGAATCAGTCACGGAGACCTTCTTGTGTCACCTGGTAGACGCACTCGCCGTCCGGTAGGTTTGGAGAGTCAACGAGTCGTGCAATTCGTCGGCCACCCTTGGCCTTTCGAAGATAAAGTCGGAAGGTAGAGGCGTGAGCGAGAACGTGGCCACCGATTGGCTTAGTTGGGTCTCCCCACATAGCATCAGGCTTGGAGTGGACTTGATTTGTTACTAGAACAAGTGCATTGTTGACGTCAGCGAGTTGCTTGAGATCTTTGAGGTGACGGTTCAGTTTTTGTTGTCGGTTTGCAAGCATGCCGCGACCGATAAATTCTGCACGGAAGTGGCTTGTGAGCGAATCGACGATGATCATCTTGACATTGAGTCCCTTGCTCATTCGCTTGATTTCTTCAGCAAGGAGCATTTGATGCGCGGAGTTGTATGCACGGGCGACGTGGATTCGACTTAAGACCATGTCCGGATCAAGCCCATGTCCACGGGCCATCTGTGTAATTCGTTCTGGACGGAATGTGTCCTCAGTATCGATGTAGAAGACATCGCCATCAAAGCCACCTTCTTCGATTGGCATGGTGCAGTTGACAGCGAGTTGGTGCCCAATTTGGGTCTTCCCGGAACCGAATGCACCGTACACTTCGACGAGTGCTTGTGTTTCGAATCCTCCTCCAAGGAGGTCGTCAATCGACTGAACTTTGGACGAAAGCTTCTGAACTTCTCGACGACGATCGAGGAGAGCTACACCGGAAACGAAACCACCGATGTTCGCCATTTTCTTGGCTGCGTTGATGATTTTGCCAGCCACTGCTTCACCAAGTTCGGCTTGTTCTGCAAGGTCTGCTGGCGACATGACAGCAAGGGAGAGGAGTTCGTCAAATCCAGCTTCTCGGAGTTTTTCAGCTGTTGCTGGTCCAACTCCGGGTAGGTCCTCGATTTTGACTTCAGGAATCTCTTCATCCACGACTTCCATTGGTATCACTTCGTCTTCAGTAGGGACTTCATTCTTCTTACTTGTTGTTTTCTTCTTTGTTTTTGTGCTCATTGTATCACTCATGCCAAACCAACGGCTGAGGGTATATCAAGCGAAGAATGGGACAAATGCTCAACGAAATCTGAACGATGGCCGGTTCATCGCCGCCCGATACTGATTTTCACTTTTCATTCACTTTCAGAATTCTCTTCTTCAGATTCATTCCCTTGTTGGAATGGATTTGGAACAGTTTCTTGTTGTTCATACACAATGTCAACGACATGATTGATGTTGATTCGATCTTGTCCCTGATCGATGGATAAGGTGAGATCGTGCATGCCACTGATTGGGAAATTGAGATCGATGGACCATAGTGCATTTTCACCGTCCTGAATCTGAGCTGTTTTGGTACCCTTGCTGGCCGAGTTTGGATCAGTCAATTCCCATGTCACGCTTACGGGACTCCCTAGAGGAGTCTCTGGATTCTCAACAACAGATTCAACGATAACTTGCTTTGGATTGGAATCCTCGTTCCCTGGAGTTGTGTTGATTTCCATCGTGTCTGGATCTGCTGAATTTGCTTCGCTCCATTCAATCGAATGTTCGACTCGGAGTACAACGGTCATGTTCACAGTATTGTCGTTGATGTCCGTTGCTGCTAGGATGACAGTATACATCCCGTGAATTTGGTATTCGACGTCGATGCTTGCTGACTCAGATGCATCGATACTGATGATTGATCGACCATCGCCTGGATCGAGCGTGAAGGTCTTCAGGCCATAGTCGGATGTTGTTCGAGCAAAATCAAAACTGAAGGTAACACCAGTAAACGAGATTTGGGACCCGCCGATGAACGATTGTTGGATTGTTCCATTGGTTTCATCGTAATGCACAACCAAGTCAATGAGTTCTTTCTGGTCTGAATCGTTGTCTCCAAAACAGCCAGCGAGCATCGAGAACATCAAGAGCGTCGATAACAAGACAACCCCTGCTTGCCCGCCCATGGCACGACTTGTAGGTCATCCTTGAAGAAGACAGTGCCGAAAGGAGATGAAAAAATACCACATCGGTGGTTTCAAAGGGAAGGACTGTGGCGTTTGAATCAGCGAGGTGGGGTAGTCTGGATATCCCGTCGGGCTCATAACCCGGAGATCGATGGTTCAAATCCATCCCTCGCTACCACTCAAGAATACTGATAGTAGTCGTGTTTTGGTTGCAAGGAATCCATGGCAGATTGCAGCCGTTCATTTGCAGCCTGGATCCCATTGGCAATCTCATCGCATTCTTTGCGGATTCGTCGGGCTTGTTCTCCACACTCTGTATGTCCATGTGAACATGTTTCGAGAGTGGCCAACACTGGGTCAATTTGACTTCCCGGTGCATGTTCTGGTTTCAGATGGTACGCTCCATTGTCCAAGATAACAGGGCCTGCGGCTTGAACTGCGTTTGCGAGTGTCTTGCAGAGTTTGGTCTTCCCTCCATCGACTTGACAGGCTGCAACGAGGGCAGCGATGTTCCCTTGCGTCTCCTTATGTGCTCTCAAATAGAATTTCTTCGCCTTGGACGCTTTTCCGGCTTTCGCAAACACGCTTCCAATGGTACGATAGTCCTGCTCAATTGGCGTCAGCTTGGAAAGGAGTGTTGGTGCCGTTTGCGTGAGGATTTTTTCCAATTTCTTTCGTTCGCGAAGGAGAACAGACGTTGCTTGAATGGCCAGTTTGCTCTTGCTGCGTATCGATAGGACTTCTGCCAAGATTCGAACGCCTTTAACGAGCAAGGTTTGTGTTGCTCCATCTCGCTGTTTGTTGGCGAGCAACATGGACGTGAATTCACTCGCCATGACCTCGACCATTTCATATCGCTCTTCTTCGAAGTATCGAATCATCTGAGCGAGCGTCTGATTCGGATCGGACATACCAAACATGAAAAAACCTCATTGTCCATGGTTTGCTGCCGTCAAAGTCGTTGTTTCAACAACACCAGATAGGGTCCGAACGTTTCGCAAGACCAGATCCGACAATTGTGAAAAATCTCCGACGACCACCTTGCAATACACGTCGTATTCGCCGAACAGCACCATGGCTTCCTCGATTTCAGACATCTCGCTGAGTTCGTTGACAACGTCTTGCTCTCGGCCGGGCTCCGTCGTGAGTAGGACAAGAGCGATTGCGGCCATAGCGTACCATTCGTAACCTCATGTTTAATTCTTCACGTCGTTTGGTTGTACCGATGAGCATGCAGTCTCGCGTCATTGCCCTTACCGGCTCGCCAGGAACCGGTAAATCGACGCTTGCATCACGCTTACGAAAGGAAGGTTTGACAATCATCACACTCGAAGAAGCAGCGGAAAGTGTTGATGCCCTTTCGGAATTTGAGGCGTTACGCGAGGTCGAGATATCGAAACTTGCCGAGTGGAAATGGGAAGGAGACACTCACTGCGTAATTGATGGTCATCTTTCCCATCACTGCCCGATCGATGCCGTAATTGTACTTCGGTGCAACCCAATTGAATTACGGCATCGGCTTGAGCAACGAACGGGTTACGGGCCAGATAAAATTGAATCGAACGTAGAATGGGAACTCATTTCCGGCGTATGGGCCGATCTCATAGCAGAGCATCCACATGCAAACGTGTTAGAAATTGATACAACAGAAGAAGAGGTTTCAATCGACCGTGTCCTTGATTTTATTTTGAACGACACACCTTCGAGTTCCGTCGAAGAATTCATCTCGGATTCAATTGACTGGATTGCAACTGGAATTGATGCCGAAAGCATATGACCTTTCTTCGCTAGGTTACAACGATTGAGATGGCACTTGAACAACTCAGAAAACGGTGGGAAGCCGTTGCCTCACCTCTTGTTTCCGGATTAGGCAAGACCAATCCTGCCGTATTGACGTGGCTCGCGCTTCCCGTTGGAATTGCTGCGAGTGCGCTTGTTTTCCTTGCTCCAAAAAGCGATACAGGAGCATTCATGCTCATCGGCTCGGCCTCGCTGATTGCGTTTTCGATGATTCTCGATGGCCTTGATGGGCAACTCGCTCGGCAAACAGGTCAAGTGTCTCGATGGGGCGATTATCTCGATCACACGCTCGATCGTCTCCTTGATGCGATGTGGGTTATCGCCATCGCCTCAAGTCCAGCTTGGGTCGATGATCCTGCGATGGGCTGGGCAGCAGCATGGTTCACCATCCTAGGCTCCTACATGGGGACGCAAGCCCAAGCCGTCAGTGGTGGTCGAAATTATCGAGGATTCTCACGAGCAGATCGAACGATCTTGACAATTGCTGCGCTTGCATTGACAGGCATCTTTTGGCTTGTTGGAGTTCAAGATTATTCAGCAGCTTTCGCCCCATTTGAGCATCTTGAACTGAATCCGCTTACCGCCGTTGTGATTCTTTCCGGTCTCGGTGGAATCTACACGTTTTGTGTTCGATTTTCGCAAGCGAGAAAAGAAATCATTGCGCTCGACAAGGAGCAACCTCTACCTCAACCAAATCACGATGAATCGGAGTAAATCTCTGACAAACAAATACGTCGGTTGTTCACGTTATTTATCGGCATACTCTTAACGGGCGGCGGCGACGTATTGTGTGATGGGTGCGAACGCGCTGAACCGTAGTCTCCAACCGAAGGCCGTCATCATGGTCTTGCTCATGATGTTGATGCTTGTTCCACTAACACCCGTTTCCACTGCTGCGGATACGAATCCGGACAACCTGCAAGCACAGCACATTGCTGCAACGTTCGATCCTGTTTCAGAGACAACAACTGTGACATGGCAAAACATCGACACGTACAATGGAAACGTCCCTTACTACCATTCCGCGACCTACATCGTACATCGTCACACAGAACCGATCACACAATCGAACATCGATGTTGCGCAAACGATTGACTCCGTTGCTGCTTGCGAAGCAAACGTCTACGTTCAGTACGCTTGGTGTCTCAGTTCTGCCGGAGGGAACGGAGGACAGCATCCGGGACACAGCGTTTCTTATCTTGTCGATGCTGGTACCAATGGCACGTTTTACTACGCAGTCACCATCGAATGGGATGACCAAGGAACCACCGTCTCTTACGAGGAACTCGACCCGGACGTTTCGACACTTACCATCGGTGTTGAAGAAATCACATCTCCAATCGAAACACCGTTGTACTTCCAAGCCTCTTATTCGCTCGCTGACAGTGAAACAACACTGACTTGGATCAACTACCACTCGCCACTCTTACCGAACACAGAACCTGCACTCGAGAACACAAGCATCTTGATTTGGCGCTCCACGACACAGATTTCTCGTAGCAATGGTGGCCAAGTGTACCAGCAACTGACACCAATTGCAAACCTGTCTTCGGATCAGGAATCGTACGTTCACACCGTTCCTCCAAACACGAACGAGGAAGCATACTACGCCATTACCTACTACATTCCAAACAAAACAGGTCCAGGAGAAGATTTCATCGATTTGCGCTTCCTTTCAGGCAATGCATTGACACAACCAATCCTCGAGGACAACCGTCCACCGAGCCATGTAACCGTTTTCTCCGTGAGTACGAGTTCCGAAGATGATGGAACTGGTGAAACAGAATTGACATGGTTTGGCGTTCCTGGCGAATCCGGTGAACGATACGACTTGTATGTCTCTGGTGTTGCTTTCACGTCCATCTATGATACGGGTGTGACCTTCCTTGCTTCGCTGTATGAAGACCAAGCTCTTGAGGATTCAAACAGTCCTTACCAATACACTCGAGAGTTGCCCATCGGCACCCTTGGTATGGCATACTATTGCGTTGTAACCGTTGATGCCATTGGACTCTTCAACAATGAAACAAGCGGTGGCTCATGCGACTCTATCGAAGAAGATGCCTTCAGCAATTGGCAAAAAGAGCCAACAAACGTGTATGCTGAATTCATTGGCGATCGTACTGTTCGTGTGACTTGGACCGACCAACTCGGTGTCGAGGGTGAGCGATACCACATTTACACGTCCAACGGCGTGCCAACCAACCCTCAACAATTTGCCACGCAAACGACGTACCACGGGTTTGTGAACGACAACACGCAAGTGTTCGATATCGTGATGGGGCCAGACATTATCTCGGAAACAGGTGCTGTCCTCAATTGGTACGTGTATGTCACAAGTGAGGCACAATACGTTCATGCAAATGGGTCGTATGAGTACATTGGTCTCGACCAGAATTACTTTGGCCCTGTCGAGATTGATATCACTCCACCAACATGGCCACAGATATCCATTTCTGAAAGCCGTGGAGATCTCGGCTTCGTTGCCATGGAGTGGGGGAACCTACAGGAACTGAGTGAGTCGTACCAGATTTGGCGACACAGTGGCGACCCATTTGCGGAATCATCGAGCAGCAGCAGCGATGAAGATGGTTGGGAGTTGGCAATGGATGACATCGATGTAGGTTTGCAAAACTCCGCTACGATTATTCGAAATGTACCGATTACGGCTGGCTCAGAACAGGACGCTTGGTACGCTGTAACAGTCTGCGATCAATTCAAAAATTGCAACAACGAAATCTTGGAAGGATTGAATGCAAATCTCCTTCGAGAAGATGCTCGACCTCCGATGGTTGATATGGAATTGGTCAACGAAGAAGGTGTTCCTTACACAAGTCCATCGCTTGTCCCTGGTTTGTACACGGTCAAGATTGAAGTGAGTGAATATCTCAAGACGACGCCAACCATTGAAGTCTTCTCAGAGGATGGATACAATGAAACAGCTGGCGGAGTGGTCATGACACAGACAGCAGACAATTCCCTTAACCCAGACAAGGGACCAGAGTACAGTTTCGAGTTCAGAATTTCAGGTAATGAGAAAGCGAGCGATTTGACCATTCGGATGACGCTTGTTGATTTGGCAGACAACGAAGGTATCATTACCAACACATCGTACAAGATTGATGCTCAATCGCCAACCGTTGCTGTCTACGCTCCATCACCGTCCTCTGAAGGCTCGAAATACCTTTACGGGAACAAAATCAACCTGATGTTTGCTGCAGAAGACGATGTACAAATCGGTAGCCTGCAATACCGTTTCACCTTCAACTACGGAGGTTTGACGGGATCAACGAGCACCTCTCCTTGGGCCAATGCCGAAGGAATTACCGACATCAACGGCGATGCAACCTCACTCGTCAGTGACATGGAATTCTCTGCAGGAACCTTCGATGCAGGCCAACACGCCATCACTGTACGTGCTCTTGATACAGCAGGAAACCAACGAACGGCACAGGTTGTTTTTGTCGTCGACTTCTGTCGAAACAATCTCGAAGGTGAGACGGTCTGTACCTTCGAGGAAGATCTGAAACCTGAACCAGAACCTGAGATTGTCACGCCTTCGATGAGCGAACCACCGTATGTACTGGTTTGGATTGCAGTTGCAGTCAATGTGGTAATCTTCATTGTCGCTATGTTGATTGTTCAAGTGAGCTTGTCCGGTCCGAAAAAGAAGAAGAAGGGCGGAGACGATGATGAAGACGATGATTGGATGTCTGAATTCATTGGAACTACGCAAGACTTGGATATGGATTCCATCACAGGAACAGGTTCTGCTGCTGAAGAAAAGAAGGAAGAGGAAAAGAAATCCGAACCTGCTGAGCCTGAAGACGAAGATGATCCATTCGCTGTCAATGTTGTTCAACGCAAGACGCGACGCAAGAAGAAGGCCGAGGAAGAGGAGGAAGACGACGATGACGACGACGACGACCTCTCATGGGCTGGTCTTGATGACGACGATGACGATGATGATGATGATGACGAGGATGACGAGGATGAGAATCCGAAGCCTCGCAAGCGTCCTGTTCGTAAGCGACCTGCTCGAAAGGCAGCACCGACCCGTAAGCGCCCCGTTCGACGCAAGAAGAGCGAGGATTGAATCGTTGATGTGGTCGAATGGCTGAACACATTGAACACCATCACCACTCCGTCCTCGATGCATTCAATCCAATGCACAATCGATTGAACTGGTTGCTTGCAGCCGTTCCCATTACGCTGTTTTTTGAGTTTCAGCACAATGTGGAAATGACGTTTCTTTTCTCAATGATAGCCATCATGCCTCTTGCCTTCCTCATGGGGCATGCGACCGAAGAAATCGCATTACGGGCGGGAGAAAACCTTGGTGGCCTGCTCAATGCAACGTTTGGAAATGCCGTTGAAATCATCATTGCAGGGCTTGCTCTCTGGACGGCTGCTCAACATGCTGATCAAGCGGAAGTCATGATCCAGTTGGTGCAAGCGAGTTTGATTGGAAGCATTCTAGGAAACCTGCTCTTGGTGCTTGGTTTGGCACTTCTTTGGGGAGGCTACAAGCATCGAACACAAACCTTCAATCAAGAAGCTCTCTCGATGAACGGAAGCTTGCTGCTTCTGGCCGTTCTCGCATTGATTATTCCTGCTGCTGCATCGCATACTGGTGCAGATTCCAACATACTCAATCTCTCACGATATGCTTCTCTTGTCCTCCTTCTGATGTATGGCTTGTCTCTGTTTTTCCAATTCAAGACACATTCGCATTTGTTTGATGTGACATCGGAAACAGAAGAGAAAGAAGAGCCGAAAATGACGACAAAGGATGCTTGGATTCTCCTTATTCTTGCGACCGTTTTGGTCGGATGGATGGCGGAAGTTTTGGTCCACAGCGTTGATGCGGCGGCTGAAGGATGGGGCTTGCCGACTCTGTTTATCGGTGTCATTCTTCTGCCATTCTTTGGTAATGCAGCAGAGCATTTCACGGCTGTGTTGGTCGCTGGAAAAGACAAGATGGATCTATCACTTGCAATCGCTATTGGTTCGAGTGTTCAAATTGCTGTGTTCGTTGCCCCACTCATGGTTCTCTTTGCCTGGGCGTTGGGTGTCAACCTTTCACTCGAATTTGGTATCCTCGAAACGGCTGCAACGTTCATGTCCGTTCTTGTAGCGAATTTCATTCTCAACGATGGGAAAACCAATTGGCTCGAAGGTGTGATGTTGCTTGCATGTTACACCATCCTCGCTCTTTCGTTCTTTGAGGTGTGAACATGTTGGATTCGTTTACATCGAGAGGAAAAGCTGGCGCCGTTCTGATTGCCGTTGGCATTCTTCTCCTTCTAGCAGGGATGATTGGTTACACACTGACTGGAGAAGTGGAGGATGTACCAACACCAAATACACCCAATCAGGCCTTCTTTGCAGACGATCCTTTGCCCGAAAACGTTCTCTCACCGCTATTTGCTGCAGAACTCACCATCACGTGGGACCGTGATGATGTCTGGATGGGTCTCGTCGATGCTGATGAAAAGAAGCGATGTGAAGACGTGCCTAGCAACTTCTTCACGCCAGGTCTGGGATGCGATGGAACGTCAACAAACTTCGTTGCCGGTGATTCCGGTGCGATCGCTAGCGAAGGATTCAGTTGGGACATGGAGTCTGGAACATACTTCGTAGCTCTCGGCGCAAAAGATGGTGCCCTACCTGCTGGAACAGAAGTGGTCGTGTCGTATGAAGTGCATATCGGCCATTCGTTGCTGAGCATCTTGCTCTCGTTCGCTGGCATGTTTGCTGGGGGCGTTTTGATGTATTACGGTCGAACGTAATCATTCAACGCCTTCGTAATAGGATTCAACGGCATGGTCCAATTCTGCAATGATGTTCCTCTCATCGAGCGATAAAGTGACGCCATCCTTTCGTAATGCGCGTCCATTCACCCATACATCGAGACATTCGCCACCATTGTAGATGAGGTTCGCAAGGTGTCGGTTGTTGGAACGACCTAGAGGTCGCATACGAATGTCATCCAAATCCCAAGCGACCCAATCTTGACTTCCCTTTGTTGCCATCTTGAAGATGTCCTGTGCTGGAAGAAGCGTTGAATCCCAATGATCGTGACGCTGAACAAGACTTGCAAGACGAGCTTCATGCAAAAGATTCAGTCCGTTTCCACTTGATGCTGCTCCATCGGTTCCGATGCGGACATCAACGCCCGCATCGCGATACGGTGGGAACGAAAGCGTACCACCGCATGCGAGTTTCATGTTGGATGAAGGGCAGTGTACAGCAGTCACATTCTGTTCGGCCATCATACGAATCTCGTTCTTTTTCACCCATGATGCGTGGGCAAAAATGGTACCAGGTTGAATGAAGTCGATTGAATCAAGATATTCAACTGGGTACAATCCATTGGCTTCTTTGCAATCTGCGACTTCTTTCCGCGTTTCACTGACGTGAATGTGCAAACGACCGTTTCTGCGTTGTGCAAGGTCGCTTGCACGTTGCAACGTTTCCTGCGAACAGAGATAGACGGAGTGGGTTGCAATGGCATATTGCACCAAATCTTCCTGTTTGTTTTGTGCTAGAAGCTGGTCAAGTTCCGTCAAAGCAGATTCTGCATCGTCATGCGAAGGGAGCGCAGCATCGCTAACAGGTCCACCAATAAGGCCACGAAGTCCTGCGTTGGTTAGCACCTCTCCTGTAACTGCAGGGAAGAAATACATGTCTGCTGCAAAGGTCGAACCGGTACGAATCAATTCTGCAGCAGCAGCATTGGTACCTACGCGAACGTATTCCGGCGTGATGCGTGCCTCAGTTGGAAAGATTGCTTCATTCAACCATCGATGCAATGGATAACCATCGCTGAAATCTCGAGCATTCAACTGCATGGCGAGATGGGTATGCCAATTCTGCAACGAACGGGTGAGGACACGTTGTGAGCCGTCGATCACTTCGATAACGTCCTCATCGCCTTTCGATTCCGACCAAGATCCATCTTGGTGAAGGAGGACGTCTCCTACAATCTTGTTGAAGTCATCGTCGTACAGGACGGTGTTGGTATAGCGTACTGCTGTATCATCGCCCATGTTGATGCCTACCTCTGCTTCTTCATGAGCCTAGTGTTTGAATCGGTGGGATTATGACCACACGTTCATGCCCTCGGTCAGCGCCACTGTGGCTTAGTTGGTAGAGCGTCTGATTCGTAATCAGAAGGTCGGGAGTTCGAGTCTCCCCTGTGGCTCCTTATTCCTCGTGAAGAACAGGTGTAATTTCCAGTTGATATCGTTGTGCACTAAGCTCTAGAGCATGAATGCCGGGAAGGGTTCGGCCTGCAATGTAGTCCAAACATGCGCCACCACCTGTGGACACGTGTCCCATCTTGTCACTCATGCCACGTTGACTGACCAATGTTGCAGTATGACCACCGCCCATCAGTGCATATCCATTGGTTTCTGCACAGGCACTCAGCATTTCGATGGTTCCGAGTGCAAAGTCAGGGATTTCAAACACCCCTGCAGGACCATTGAGAATGACGGTTCCCGCCTCTTTGATGCGTGTTGACAATGCACGAATCGATTCGAGACCGAGGTCGAACAGTGGAGCATGAATTGGTAACTCTTCGAGTTTGAGATCAATTCGATTACCTTCCACGTTTGCCGCAACATCGACTGGAAGGACAATTCTGTCAGCGTACGTGGCCAAGAGAGATTTCGCAGAATCTACGGTTGGCCCCCAAGCATCCTTCAATTCATTCTGAAGGAATTCGACGTTGCCATCACCGATATCATGGCCAGAAAGGTGAATCGCTAGATTAGCAACGCCTCCGGTGAGCCACACCTCATCTGCGATGGAATTGTTCAGCATGTTCAGTGCAACTTCGATGCTATCGTCAACTTTGATTCCTCCGAGAACAGCGATGCAAGGACGTGCAGGTGCATCGAGTGCAAGGTCGAGTTGACGAATTTCGTGAGCCATCAATTCACCTGCAACACAGGGTAGGTGATGTGCGAATCCAACGATGCTTGGCGAATTTCGATGTGCACAGGCAAAGGCATCGTTGACAAAAACATCAGCAACGCTGGCCAAGTCCTGAACCAGTGATGTTTCAGAAAGAGCGAGTGCATCACCTTTCGATCCGACTTCTTCTGGATCCATTCGAATGTTGTTGAGCATGAGGATGTCTCCATCGTTCATAGCTTCAATCGCTTTCATGGCTTTCTCGCCGTGAATGTCTTGCACCCACTTGATCGTTCGACCAAGCAGACGCCCCAACTCACGGGCATGACCCAGCGTACTGGTGAAATCGTTCTTTCCAGGTCGTGATTGATGTGCAATCAAAACGGTCTTTGCCTTGGATAAACGGTTGATGGTTGGAAGAATGGCACGAATACGTGTATCATCGAGAAACGCACGTGTCGATGGGTCCAATGGACTGTTGATGTCAACGCGAACCAAGACGGTCTTGCCCTCGACGTTGATGTTGTCCAAGGTGAGGACGTTCGCCATTGATTCTCCGACGAGCAGGGAGTTTTTGATTGCTCTTGTTTTCATTAGGTTCTGTATTTTTGAATACGTTCAATCTGTTGAAGAGTGATTACCTCCCTTGATTTCGCTCCAAATGCGACCTAAGGGTCAAAAACGCGCGTCAGAAGCAGAACAAAGGCGCGAAAGGTGATAAGGCAACCAACGTTGTTGTGCTCTATGGCAAAGCGTTCCGAGGATGATTCCTCACTCGGAGGTGCTCGACAACGTGCGAGTACTGCAACATCTGCCTTCGGTGTCTCGAAGCGAGAGAGCCATGATTCGTCCACGTATTACAACAGTCGGATGAATGCGAATCTTGCATCGAGTCGTGATGTTGGTTCACCTCAGAACTTGCCAGAGCAGTTTGAGAATGTCGTCCTCGAACAGGACGCTCGCTCTTTACCAATGCCAGACAACTGTGTTCAATTGGTGGTCACATCACCACCGTACAACGCTTCGAAGGTGTACGATGATGATCTCTCCTTGCAAGAATATCTTCGATTGCTCGAGGAGGTGTTTTCGGAATGCTATCGCGTCCTTTCTCCTGGTGGGCGCATGGTCGTGAACGTTGCCAATCTTGGACGAAAACCGTACATCCCACTCTCGACATACATCAACAACATCATGCTTAATCTTGGATTCTTGATGCGTGGTGAAATCATCTGGGATAAATCAGCGAGTGCTGGGTCATCGTGCGCCTGGGGTTCCTTCCAGAGTGCATCAAATCCTTGCTTGCGAGACATTCACGAATACTTGCTCGTGTTCTCAAAAGGTGATTACAAGATGCCACGTTCGAAGAAAGAGCGTGAAAACGGTCGAATAGATACCATCGAAAAACAGGAATTCATCGATCACACAAAATCGATTTGGAGATTTGCAACGGAACGGGCGAGCCGTGTCAATCATCCTGCACCATTCCCCGTCGAGCTACCACGACGTTGCATTGAGTTGTACACGTTTGCGGGTGATGTTGTTCTCGATCCGTTCAATGGTTCTGGAACAACCTGTGTTGCAGCCAAACAAACAGGAAGAACCTACATCGGCGTTGATCTGTCATCCGAGTACTGCCAGATAGCAGAGGAACGACTCAAACAAACGCCTGAATTCGAGATGCCCGAATCAAAACCCGTGGCCTAATGTCTGTCACATGCGCAGTGATTTTCAATAACGATGCAGGAGGTTAAGCATGGGCGATTGGGATACGACCGTTCTCTCTGGGCCTGAGGGCGAGGATTGGCGCGTTCCAGTTTCCGAACTTGAGAACCGTCTCGAACGCCTTGCACGAGCCCTCCGTGTTGCTGCCTTACCAGGTGCGTTGATTCAACATCCTGTTGATTTGTATTATTTCGCTGGAGGTCGTCAGGACGGTTCGTTGTTCGTTCCGGCTGAAGGTACGGAAGGCGATGGTCCGGTTTTCTTTGTACGCCGATCTCTAGAACGTGCCCGGTTTGAGGCAGGCGGAGACAACGCACCGTTCAAACTTGAATCATTTCCACGGCTCAGCCAATTCGCAGATGTTTTGAAATCACGAGGTGTTTCAGGAGCACCAGGATTACAGTTTGGTGAACTCCCTTCTTCCTTTGCTCAACGGTTTGCTTCAGCACTTTCTTCACTAGGAGAATGCAAAGATGTGACGGGAATTGTCCATCGACTCCGAGAGGTCAAATCAGCCTGGGAACAAGAACAAATGGCCCATGGTGCTGAAATTCAAACTCGAATGTTCGAGGCTGTTGCCCAACTTGGACGCGAAGGCATATCGGAGCTTGACCTTGTTGCAGCAGCGGAATCTGTTAGTCGGAGCGAGGGCTTCGGTGGCCAAGTTCAGATGCGTCGTTTCCCATTGGAATGCAATCGTGGTGTCATCGTTTCTGGACGAGCCGGAGGTGTACCCTCGTTCTTTGATTCTGCAGTAGGAGGTTCAGGACCACATCCTCTTGCAGGCATGGGTTCCGGATTCAACAAAATTAAGCCGAATGAACCGGTTTTGGTCGATCTTGTCCACGTTCATCGTGGTTATGTTGTTGATATGACGCGTATGTTCTCGCTTGGTTCTCTCTCTGAAGAATGGCATCAGCGACTTGATGATATGATTGCTGTCAAGGATGCTGTGGTCAACGTCCTCGACAAGGGAGGGCTTTGCAGTCAAGCGTGGGTTGAAGGACAAGCTCTCGCTCATGAACTCGGACATGAGCAGCACCTCATGGGAATGCAACCAGATCAATCGAAATTCCTCGGCCATTCGGTAGGATTGCAACTCGATGAGTCACCTGTTGTTGCTGCAGGTTTTGACCGCCCGCTTCCCGTTGGTGGTGCTATGGCGATTGAACCGAAACTGGTGTATGCCGAGGGAAGCATTGGTTCAGAAGATACGTGGATTCGAAGTGAAGAGGGTATGCGTGCTGTTACTGCCCACGATGCTTGGCCATGGTTGACTGAATGGTAGGAACCATGCATCACGGTGCGTTCAAAGAGGTGGAATGTGAGCGTGCTCTATGCCGGCTAAGCCATATGCTCCAAGTCACATTGGTTCCGTAGCGTCTACGTACACATCGATGAGGATTGCAGGAGCAGTCAAGGATTCACTCGTTGATTTGGTCTGTGAAGAATTGGACCGTCTTGTACCTTTGATGGAGGCTGCTACGCTCGATAACGATGCGGAGCGTAAGACACTCGATGATGCACAACGAACCCGGTTGAATTACAATCGTACACGTGAACTCATGATCGATCGCATCAAACATGTCGAATCAGTAGGATCTGCTGCAGTCCAAGGTGGAATTGAACATCTTGAGAAATTCCTTGGCCGATTGATGCGACATTGTGAGGAAGCTGCGAGTCGTGATCGAGTTTCGACCATCAAGCCTCGCCATCTTGAAATCGCGCTCCATTCTATGGGTAAAGGGACCTCTTCCACAGAAGATGAGGAAGAAGAACATCAGGAGGAAGAAGGTGTTGAAGTTCAGGGAGGTGGTATCATCACCATCACCCATGTCAAATCAATGTCTCGAACCCATGCGAAAATGGCCATCACAGATGATGCTGCTGAAGACCTTCTTCTAACGTACGGAGACATGGTTTCCGAACTTGAGAGCGACATTCGCAAGCATGCGAATCTTGGGCGAGATCCAATGTACTTCATCGATTCCGTTAATCGCCTAAGTGCCTTGATGGCTTTTGGTTGGATTCGACGCATGCTGATGAAGGCTGCCGACAATGCTCGAGAACGAGGTTACTCTCGTATCGACATTGAACAAATTGTTCACATCGATCCGTTTGAGTGACCATGTTGCTTACGTCGATTCTTCTCTCTGCATTGTTTGCAGGAATCGTTGCGACATTGGTCACGATTGCAATCGAGAAGTTTGGTGGTCGAACAGGGGGCGTTCTAGCAACCATTCCAACAACCATCGTACCTGCAGCGCTTGGAATGTACAGCATTTCCGGAGAGACTGAATTTGCTCAATCGATGTCGATTGTTCCTCTCGGTATGATGGTGAATGCAATTTTTCTTTTGGTATGGATTCATGCACCTCAGAGATTTGGTTTGTCCCTTGTTGGAACAACGATTCTCTCTCTGATTGTTTGGACATTGATTGGAAGTCTAGGGCTTCTTGTTTCGAGTGAATTGCAAGCATCCGGTGTTGATGCATTGACCTATGCAGTTTCTGGATTAGGGCTGCTTATTCTCCTTGGTGTTTGGACGACGTGGACTTCTCGTCCAGCTCCGAAAGGAAGTCGTTCGGTCCGTCCATCGGTGCTTGTTTTGCGTGGTTCTGCCGCTGCAACAGCCATTGGTATCGCAGTGTGGTTCTCAAGCCTCTCGTATCCATTTGTATCTGGATTGGTCAGCACGTTCCCAGCAATCTTTCTGACCTCGATGATTGCGTTGTGGCTCGCACAAGGCCAAGATGTACCTCAAGGTGCAGCTGGACCAATGATGCTCGGTGGGGCGAGTGTAGGCGTCTATGCCGTGGTTGCTATTGTTCTCTTTCCAATGCTCGGGCCGGTTATGGGTTCGATTGTCACCTGGTTGATTTCGATCGTTGCGTGGACCATTCCGGCCTACATCTATCTTCAATGGCGTCAATCGTTGACAAGCCTTGACCAACGTTCCGAAGCAGGAACGTCAACGATCTCGAGTTGAAGAGATTCAACGCCTTTGATTTCAGAGAGGTGACGACGTAAGGCTCGTGCATCGATGAGACAGCACGGACAATGCGGCCGTGAGGGTTGAAAGCGAATACGAACATTGCCTTCTTCAGAGATGTTGACCGCTTGGACATAGGTTGACTCTGTGAGTGGCTTGTCCATGTGTGGATCTTGCCAATTTCCCATCGCTTTAACCAAGCGACGCTGAAGCTTTTTCTGCAGACGATTCATTCCTTCTTCGCCTCTTCAATCATCGCTTCCGCTTCAGGCAAACGCAGGTTTTCGAGACGTCCCTCAGCTTCTTTCAATTCGGCTTGACATCGTTCAAGCAATTTCGAACCTTCTTCGAATCGTTCGAGTGTGGCTTCCAAATCCATTCCGCCTCGTTCAAGTTCTGCTACGATGGCTTCCAGTCGTCGTAATGCATCGGAATAGGTCTCTTCGGTCATGTTTCTTCCTCGTGTTGTCGTATGTTGTCAATGTTTGCGTCGGCTTCACCGTCCGCAAATTGAAGTGAAACAGTCTGTCCTTTGCTGAGTTTCGAAACGCTGGAGATGACGTTCCCATCACCATCAACACCCATCATGTAACCTCGTTCAAGGACGCGTTTTGGATGAGAGATTTGCAAAGCATTTCCAAGGACAGCGAGCCGCTGCTTGTGATATTGGAGTGCGGATGTGGTGCGCTGTTGAAGATCGTTCCCGAGTCGTTCGAGATGACGCACTGCTTGAGAGAGGCCTTTGCTTGGAGCGAGTTGCAATCGAAGTTTGAGTTGTTCAAGTTGTTGACGTGCATCGTTGAATTGGCGAAGTGAACCCTGCAACATTCTGTCTTCGCAATCCATGAGATAGGCCAAATGGTCGTCAACCAACGGTATGCAACGTTCAACAGCATGACTTGGTGTTGAAGCTCGAACATCAGCGACAAGGTCGCTGACGAGGATGTCCGATTCGTGTCCAACTGCAGAGATCACAGGCATGGGCATGGCAGCAATAGCACGGGCTACAGGTTCAAGGTTGAAGGCCCACAAGTCCTCTGGAGAACCGCCGCCGCGACCAACGATGACAACGTCGCATGGAGGGACTGCGATGGCATCAGCGATGTTGTTTCGGCTGAGTTCTCGTGCAACGGCGAGTCCTCGAACAATTTCCTCAGCAGCACGGTCACCTTGCACAGTGACGCCTACCACAGTCGTTCGGATTCCCGGCCATCTGGATTGCGACAGTTGCAACATATCCGCCAAGGCTGCAGAACCTTTTCCTGTCACAATCACGAGATGTTTTGGGAACGATGGGAGTGATTTGCGTGGTCGATCAAGAACGCCTTCTTGACGGAGTTGAAGCAGAAGTTTTTGCTTCTGTTGTTCCAATGCCCCAATCTTCTGGATGAGCTCGATACGTTCGACTACAATCTGCAGTTGCCCTCGGGCCGGATAGAGGTCAACACTCCCAATGACGAGAACTTCCTGTCCGTCTTTGATTCCATCTGGGATTCGGCAGCGTCCTTTCCAAATGACTGCACTAATTTGACCACCATCGTCTCGTAGACTAAAGTAGGTGTGGCCTGAAGGATATGGCTTCCACTGACTGATTTCACCTTTGAGTAAACAATGCTGATTGCGATCATCAGAGCGTAATCGTGCTCGTAATGCTTGGACAAACTTGCCAACAGGGGTTGGTTCAATTTCGTCCATGTTCTCTCTTGGTGTCTAAGGTTCTTGAACTCAACTCAAGGGTCGTTCATGCGTCGGTGAAAGGCTTGACGCTTCTCAACTTCTTCGAATTTCTTCTTGAGTTTTCGAACCAGAAATCGACCTGCAATGTACAATGCGATCGAATTGATAACAAGAAGGACCCATTCGATACCTCCCCATTCCTCAAACATCCATTCACCTCAGAGCGGGGGTCTCACATCGATGTCAACGTCTCCTGATGGACAACCAATGCATCCAAGACGCGCTTGTTCCTCAACCATCTCCTCATCAAGACCTGGTGGAAGTTCCTCAGGGAGTGGAACATCGCCTTTGAGAAGCGTAATCATGCAAGTTCCACACGTTCCTGATGTACAATTTGTAGGTATCACAACACCTGCTGTTTCAGCCAATTCAGCAAGTGGTACATCTGGCTCAACAATGGCTTGACCGAGGAGTTGAACGCCACGGAAAAATCGAACCACGGCAGGCTGAGTGATGGTTCCACCTCAACGGCCTGGCTTGTTACGGGTCCAACGTCCCGTTTGCTTGTTGAAGAACAATCCTGCCTTCTTCATCCACTTGTTGAACTTGGTTGCACCCGCACCCGTACGGAGAATGAAGTCTTCTCGGTCTTCTTGTGCTTGGATGTAGCCCTTCACCGCAAGGGTTTGGTCAATCCAATCGTTGATGTCCATCAGACCGCCACTGAGACCAGTGGATTCGATTTCAGCACTGATGAGATCGGCTGTTGCTCCAGTTGCTTCGAGATCCTTACGGAGTTGCTCGTTCACATCGGCAAAGCCCATGTTCGCTGGTTTCGGAGGAACAGGATTTCGTGGAGGCTTGTCGACATCGATTGTGATTCGAGAACCGTTTTCGAGGCGAGTGTTGACCATATCGCTGAGTGATGGCGTGAAACTGGTTTCACATTCCCAGCAGATGAGAGCGAAGTCTTCGCTTCGGTCCATGTCTCGAGATTGACGAGGATCCATCTCATCTCCACATTCTGGGCAAGCGTGGAAAATCAAGGCAGGAACGTGCTTGCGACGGAAGTCGACAATGTCTTGCGGCGTACCTTCAAGCTCGAGCATTTCGTGGTCACGAGCGGCTTCCAAGCCACGGGTTTCGAGTTGGTCTCGAATCTTGACCTTCTGGTCGTCCTTGCCTTCATCATCAAGACTGTTCTCGAGTTTAACAATGAGCTCAACGGTTTTACCGAGTCGGTTCATGATGAGTTTCTTGTCTTTGAATGCAGTGACTTTGGCGAGTTTGATGCGCTCTTTCTGCTCTGCAAGTTCGCTGAGAACGTCCTTCTGCTTGCGCTTGAAACGCATTTCTTCGATACGACTTTCTTGCTTGCGATCAGGTGCGAGAACCTTGGCCAAGAATCGTTCTTTTCCGTGGCTTTGTGGTCCTTCTGCAATAATGCTGATGACACCTTCAGCGATGTCTTGCTTGAGGCCATAGTTTTCGACGAGCTTTTCAGCATCGATCTTTTTCAAATCGCCAATTTTCAAACCTGCATCAGCGAGCAGTTGTGCGGTTGAGTCGTCGATACCTCGACGAAGTAGTGCAAGATAGGTGTCTTTCTTTGCCATATCATCCCCTCCGACAATGTCAGCCGAGGGGACCTTCCTAAGAAAACCCTCCCCCGCTATTGTTTACTCTTAATCATCACATCGAGCCTTTTTCAACCTTCTCTGCAAGTTGAATCCAATCGTCCAACGTCAACTCTTCAGGACGTGCATCCATTATCTCCAATTCCTGGAGTGATTGCATGGCATCCTTCCATCGCTGAGCATGCCACCCTTTAATTCGCGAAATACGCTTAGGCGCCCTCTTGAGGGTTGAACGAATCTTCTTTCTTCGTTGTTCAAATGCAAGATGAATCGTTTGCCGTACGAGTCGCTTATCGACTGAGAACGCTTTGTTGTGCGGGCGCAACTCAATCACTTGGGATTGGACGGCAGGCTGAGGGCTGAAATGGTGTGGAGCCACCATATGATGTTCGGTGACATCCCAATCCAGTGCAACGGTCATACCGAGTGAACCAACGTCGGCAGGGTGGTTCATTGACAAGCGCTGGCCAAATTCATGTTGGACCATAAGAACGACGCGTTGCAATACGCCTTCGTGCTCTTTGAGGTGTCGAGTGAGTTTTTCGATCAATGGCGATGAGATTTGGTAAGGAATGTTTGCAACGACTTTGGTGATGTTCGGTGGCCATGCAGCGTTCAATGCATCATCATGATGAAGGATGAGTTGCTTCGAATTCTGTTCTTCACGAAATGCTTCATCGAGGTGCAAAACGGGAGCATCATCGATTTCGATGGCTGTAACGTTTGCACCAGTCTTGAGTAGGTATTGGGTGAGAGTCCCGGGCCCTGGACCGATTTCGAGAATGTGGTCGTCATTGTTCACTTCAGCAATTGCAACCATGCGTTCAAGCATCGCATCATCGATGAGGAAATGTTGGCCCAAATCGGTGTTTGGTGGTTGATAGGCCCGTAGACGGTCAACCAATTCACGTGCAGATTTCATGCATTCACCGGGAACAGGTGGTCGATGAGGCGAGGTTGAAGCGTCCGATCTTCCACTTCAGAAAAGAATCGACGTGCCAGAAGTTCAGCAGAATCAATGCCACATTTTTCGTTCAACTCTTGCATCGATGAGAAGCCAGAGGAGCCTCGCAACTCAGCCATTTGCAACGCCTTCTTGTTGCCAATACCTGCGAGAAGTTCGAAGGCGTGTTGTTTCAAAGAGAGATTTCCTGCTTTGTTGAAGAAGGCATCCACGAAGTGTTTTCCATGCTCCTCGACAAACAACTGGAGAATGAGTGGAAAATCCATCTTCGCTGAGTTGGACATCTTGTCCATGCGAGCTCCTCCGAGGATGGATCCTGAAGGCGATTCTTTGCCATCGCCTCCGACGTAGATACGCATGCTTGGGAGCAATGCTTCACTCGATTCGATCGCAATTCGGCAAGGAATGACGGTGTCTTCAGTGAATCCAGTCACAACGCCTTCGGACATATCGTGTTCAACAATTCGGACCCACTTTGCATCGTAGAGGGGTTGCCCATCTCGACGGCGTTGTTGCGGTCGTTGGTTGCCTCTGTTGTTGCGACGCTGGTTTGAGCGTTGTTGAGGGCGTTGCTGACGTTGCGGTTGTTGCTCAGGTTTCTTCTGAGGCTTTGGAATCTCTTTGCGACCGGTAGCAGGAGGAGGCATGGAGGTGTCAACAGTTGGCTTTGCCTTGTTGAATTTACGAGGTGTGTAATCACGGCCAGGGCGGCTCATGCCAATCACTTCCGGTTATGTTGTTCATTCAATGCCAACGTGTTGTCGAACGAGTTCGATAACAGCGTTGATGTCTCCATCGTCGATGGATGCTCGACGGCTGGCCATAACGGCCTTGATTTCAATTTCACTGAGCGGCATAAGTTCAGCAAGCTTTGCAGCGAGTTCTGGGTACTTCTCGAACGCTGGAAGTTCAGCGATGGCGTTCTTGAGCGCTTCGAAGACAGCAGCATCGGTTGGGTATCCGTTGCGGTTGTCGCTTGCTGCCCACTCAGCGTGGAACAAAGCAGCACGCTGCTCGTAGGTCAAATCTCTTCGACGCTCTTGAGCACCCATCAAAAGGTCTCGAACGGTAGCAAAATCGACGATTTTCTCTTCTTTAGTCATGGTGATCACTCAAGAGGGCGGAGGTGTTCTGGGCGGGCGATGACAGTCTTCTGCATGTTTCCGTCCTTCACGGAGACAACCCAAGCGACACCTTGTCGCTTCTGGATGAATCCTGTTCGGCCGTGGAATCGGCGGTGAGGCATGCCCATTTGTTGACTACCGTCCAATACGATTGCAACTCGGTCACCCTCTTCGTAGTTGTGCATAATGCGGTTGATGTACGTTCGAGAACGGTCTTTTCGTCGTCGACGAAGGATGCTTCGTGTCCCTACTCGTTGTCCCTTGGATCGCTTCATTTTAGTGACCTCCATGGTTCGAAACTTGCATTACGCTGATTCGAGGCATCTCTGCGACCTACCCACTGCATATAAGCACCGCGATGAATCAAGTCCACTCAATCAGCGTGGATATCTCCGACATCGAGCCATTCAACCGTGCATTTTGCCTTAATGAGCGAGGCGATGGACGGTTGTGTTCGACCATCATCACCGTGAACGGTTTCCTTGACGTACGTTCCTGACTCACAACGGAGCGTGAATTCGACAGAGATGTTGCCTTCGTCACTGATTTCGACGCTTGCATCACGTGTTTCGATGACTTTCCGACGTCGCACAAGATCAGCTCTACGGTGTGCCACACGTTCGGGTGTTCGTTGAGCAAGATTCACGCCTTCGAGCTTCTCAATGATGTCAAGGATGGTCGTTTCATTTGGTAGAGGAAGCATTTCAACTGGCTCTGGATTGGTTGCAAGTAGGTTGGCAATCAGTTCAGCCTTCACACCCTTCTCTGAGCACTTACGCTCGATGCACAATTCGACAAGTTCCGCTTTCTTCAATTTCTTGAGGTCGTCCTCATCGAGAATCGTAATTTCGACTCGCTCGAGTGGTTTCTTTGGGTTGTCTTTCTTGTCCCCTCTACGACGATGTTTGCGACGACCTCGTCCGCGTTGTTGGACGTCTTCTTTTGTCAAATCCAGCGGTGCAGTAAGCACGTCAAGTTCTGGTTTGGAGAGTGGTTCAACAAGGAAACGAATCGTGTAGGATTTCTCAGCCGGCGTATCCTTGACGCGCACAACTTCGCTACGATTGGATCGGCGTACATCGGTGATTTCAATCGAGCCTTTGGCACGTTCATTGACGGCCTTCATCGCTGACTCGTAATCGATGTCCCATCGCTTTGGTTCTTTAATTTCTAGAACGAAGGGTCGTCCTCTACCAAGGCATCGAACGTCGATGTCTTCTCGGCCCATTCCGTGGAAGGCATGTTCACGACCTTCGAACAATTCGATGATTGGGTTGCCGATGAGATCTTGAACGCTTGAAGGGTATTGTTGCCCAGTATCGTTGCACTTGGCACAACCCCGTCCCTTGCAAGCACGACAAGGCCAGCGTGTTTGTGGAATGCCGCGTTCGTGTTTCTTGTAACGCCCATAGATGTAAGCACTGCGAACATCGAGTGTAACGGTGAGGGTCAGAACATCAATCAGCGCCAAGATATCGGGTTTGTCGTTGACGATCGACACGCCCTCGAGTCGTTCGTTCAATCTCTCAGAGATTAAACCAACAAGGGACGGTTTCAATCCATCGGAACCACCGGCAGCGTATTGCTTTCGAATCCCCTCCTCATGCTCAATTTGATCCTTTGGAAATCGAGCACCGATTTGCAACTTCTGGATATTGTATCCTGCTAAGGCGTCTTCGATAACATCTGCAAGGAGGTCGACTTCTTCAAACAAGTTCTCACAGAATGGACACAATGGAATCTCTTGACGAATGTTCAAGAGACGCTGATTTCCTTCGCTGATCGATTCTCGAATCTGTTGACCCGATGCCTCGTTGCTTTGTTGGAAGGAGCGCTTACCACCCAATCGACCAAGACATGGGTCACAGGTTCCCATTCGAAGCAAGTGCTTCAGTCCAGCAGGCGATGGTGCACGTGGGATTTCCTCGGTATGCTCTTCCAACTGTTCAGGTTCTTCCAGCTGTTCAGGTTCTTCCTTCGTTTCTTCAACATCGTCCCAAAGGGAGTAATCGGTTGAACCGAAGCCAGAATTAGCGTACTTCATCCAATCTTCTTCTTCATCAGGTGTAGAATCATCGACCATTGTTTCACCTACCGCCGGTGGGACAACCCATTCGACCGCATCCTTCCGTCACGGGTATCCTTCAAGAAGACACCGATGCTATTCTTCTTCAGAATCTGACTTCGTGAATTGGTGCAATAGCCCCAGAGCTGCTGTTGTGAGAACAAGACTTGCAATCAATGAGAGGAAGATCATCGCAGCTGAAAAGATTCCAAAGTTGCTGAACAGACCCATAGGAGATAGGGCGATGACTGAGAATCCAGCGATATCGGAAGCAGCGCTTCCAATGAGCGCAAGACTGCAAGCGCCACCAACGGCATGCAAGGCCTGCTTGTGCGATTCGCCCTTTTCACGACTTTCACGATACCGTTCCGTGACGTGAATACAGTAATCAATTCCAACACCCAATGAGATGGTAGCGATTGTTACGGTGACGATGTTCAGGCTTGCACCAGCGACTTCCATCAAACCGTACAACCAAACGACGACGAGAAGGATTGGGCCCAAGGTCACCAAGGCTTGCTTGATCGATCGGAACCCAACTGCGAGCGATACAAAGACAAAGAGAGAACCGAGGACAAGCGAGGATTGCATTTCATCTTGCATTTCGGTTGAAGCAACATACCGTGTCACCGGACGACCAGTTGTCATGACCCATGTTAGTGGTTCTTCGTCGGTTGTTGAAGTTCCTGCAACCTCACGTGTGCCCGTTGATAGATTGGTGAAGACTTCCAGATCTTCCCACAACTTGTCCATGGCTGGAGCAAGACTTGGGAAGTCTTCAGGACCAGTGATACCAAACCGAATCAGCATATGCTCGTATTCAGCGGGTTGCCCATTGATGTCGAGCCAAGGCTGAGCAGGGTCCAGTTCGACGCTTGGCATGATGTAAAGGCTGACAATGCTCGCAGGAATGGAAGGGATTGGACCGATTCCTGGAACGCCTTCGAGCGTGAGGAAACCGTACATGAAGGCGAGACAATCACGGTCCTCGGTGTCGATGAATCCAATTTGCGTTGTGTTGCATCCAACGCCATTTCCTTCAACATCTGGATTCCATCCACGGGCTCGGAACGGTTCATCGTTGAGAACCATGGAACCTTGTGCAGCAAACACCAACTCATCGAGAGCGAGAAGGTCGATGTTGCCATCTGGCGTCTTTGTGATCTTTTCAGGTATGCCTTCCTGAGGTGTATTCATTCGCTGCCGCAACTCATCGATTCCGGCATACACACGAGGGTCGAGCACATCGCCCTCAATGAGCAACATGGCTGGTTCGCCTTCATCGGAGAACCGTTCGTTGACGATGTTGACGCCCTGTGCAAAATCAGAGGATTCATCGAGGAAGTCTTCAACGGCAAAATCGCCCTCAAGATTGGACATAGCAATGCTTGCTGGAACGGTCAACAACAAGGCGAGTACGGCAATAACGACTGAATTCTTGAATCGTCCACTCTGAATGGTCAATCCTCGCAACCACTTCTCTGGAACCAGGTGTGTGATGTGACGCTCTTCAATGGATTTACCTTTCCGATTCTCAAGCCACTCATCGAAACTCATTCGAAGCAATGGGACCCACAAACCGGTCAACAAGAAAGCAGCAAGGATTCCCATCGCTGCTTCGATGCCAAAGCTGCGCAAGGCTGCGATATCTGAGAAGAGATTCGCAGAGAAGGCAGCCATAGTTGTGATCGATGTGAGCATGATTGCACGACCGACTCGGGTCAGCGTAATGGTCCCAGATTCTGAGGCACTCTTACCGAGTTTACGTTCCTCTTTGTAGCGATGGAGAGCATGGAGTGAATCATCAATGCCTAGAGCGAGAACGAGAATCGGGAGTAGATTTGAGAATTGCGAGCGGGCGATAATGTCCCATCCAAAGAAACCTGTAAGATTCGAGATGTGGCCAATGAAACCTTGCATCCACAACAGGGCTCCACCAAGGGCCACAACGACGATGGCTACGTCGCTCACTCGCCTTAAACTGACGTAAAGGAGTCCGAGAATGATCAAACCCATCAAGGCAATAAGTCCCGTAGAGGATTGAAGCTCTCGATTGACTTCAACATTGACGCCTTGTCCAACAAGCAGCGTGAGAGATGCTCGATCATGGGAGCGAAGATGACCTTCAAGATCCATGTAAGTCCATTCGACCGAACATCCAGCACCTTCCTCTTTCTTGAGTTCAACACAGTACTCTTCCGAATACTGCGGTGGATGAAGAACCAGTTCGTTGTTGGCTAGTCGATAACCACCGATGACCAAACCTTCATCGGACGTTCGGATGGACTTCTCTTGTTTTGCATCCTTCCAGATGATCTCCCAACCACTCTCCTCAAGCGAAGCACGGTCGAGTTGAACCAAGAGCCATGAGGCAGAACCACTCCAGCGGCCGTACCCCGTGTACTCGTTTTGCCAGTTGCCTTCCGAATCAAGTGAACCACCGATTGGTCCCTGCTGAATCGATGTAATGTCGGAGACAAATCCACGGTCCAATGAAATCCATCGTAGGAAGTCGTTGTTGCTTCCTTCAGCCATTCGTGCTGCAGCCATGTCGATGTGGGCTTGTGTAACGTTCACATCGTCAAAACTCAAACAATCAAGTGGAAAACAATCGGTCCAATTTGTTGGTGCTGGAGTAGGTACACCGAGCGGAGAGAGTCCTGGTTGAGTCAGAATGGACGTGTTGTTCATGAAACCACGGAAAATGTCAGCAAGGGACATGACACCCGTTGTTTGGTGGCCCGTAACCTCGTTCACCAAGGGTTTGAGCGATTGGCCCAATGGATGCTCTTCGACCAGTTTTGCTTTCTGATCAATCTCCTTGAGAATGGTGAGGTTGAGAATTCCGCCATCAGGTTCTGAAATACCAACCCATGGCTCTCCCGCCTCAATGATTTGGTCTGCTGGAGGAATGCTGGTGTAATCTGGCGTTCCACCATCGATGGTCGATGCAGGTTGCCATGTGCTCAAATCTTCAACCTCTGCTGGATCTCGTACAGAGACAACGAATCCAAGAATGATTTCGCTTGTTGGAAATTCTGTATCAATGATGGTTTGAGCTGTTAGTTCTGGAGATTCCATTTCATAGGATTCCATGTCGATTGGTTGGAGTGCTGTAAGGGCGCCTGGAATCATGAACAATGTCAGTATGAAAACGGCAATGTGCACTCGCTTCCGATGAGCAACCATGCCCTTTGAAAACCTCGTAAAACGAGTGTCCATGGTTGAAGGGTTGGTTTATCCTTCATGAATGAATGTATTTCAATCAGAAAGAAAAGCGTCGTCATTCCTTCCAATTTCCATGGAAATCTTCAGCGTTATCGACACGTATGAACAGGTCGAGTGAGGACCAGACGAGGCTGTTGAATCCTGATGCCATACCATCAGGCCCTCCTGCCTTGGCTGTCATGAATTCCAATGTGTCTGATGGAGAGTGCCATTCCTGCCAGAACGAGATGTCGCCTCCCGGACTGAAGAAGTTGAAGGTTGGATATCCTGCTGAAAAGAAGGAACAGTGATCGGAAGCACACGACTCTGCAATTTGCCATGTAATCGGATTGCCTTCCGTCGGTTGGTAGGCAAGGTCCTCATCGATGGTTTGACCAACCCAGTCGTACATTCGGTTCATGTTCTCATCGCTTGCTCCAGCGATGCTGATGGTCCAATCGTACTTTGTGGCGGAGAAAAGCTCGCCCGTGAGTGGATCAAGAATAGGTTCTGTTACTGGTGTAATTGGATAGTTAAGTGAAACCATGTCGAAGTTCATGTAGGCTCGAACCGAGACGTTCTCAGGCAAGTTTGCAACGTATGCCAAGGAACCGAGCAATCCCTCTTCTTCGCATGCCCATAGAGCTGCAACAACAGTATGGTCAAATTCCATTTGAGCAAGCGCTTGAGCCATTTCGAGCGAAACCGTTGAACCGGACGTATCATCGTTCGCTCCCTCGTTGGTGCCTCCACTTGGTGGAGTAAAGGCATACGCAATGTCGAAATGCCCACCGATGACAATGTACTCGTCGGGATTGACACGACCCCAGTTGTATCCGACAATGTTGAGTTGATCCGGGTCGTCTTCGTATCGAGTAATTTCAACGTGATCGAAGCCCATGCCCCACATCTTTTCTTCCATCGCTTCAGCAGCACGCTCGTAGCCGGCGCCACCCTCGTGGATGGATGCACTTGCACACCATCGATTGTTGTATTCAGAAGTGAGCATGTCAATCGTCTCGTACGCTCGTCGTCCGTCCACAAGCATGTATTCTGCACTGTCAACCAGTGGAAGCGATGCGTTCCAAACGTTATCACCCGCTGTAACGGTCAGAGCAACATCTTCGCGCTCACTGTCCAAAACCAAGAATGTGAGGCTCGTTTGGGAGGCATCGAAGGTCATCTCGACATCGTCACGAAGCACGTTGTACTCGTCCATAAAGAACAATCCAGGGCTTCGATTCATCGTCCAATCAACGGGCGATGAGACGTTGATGGTGAAGTATTGGCCACGAAGCACGGATTCTGGAGCTTCGACGAGGAACTCTGATTCATCAACAGGCTCAACGACTTCGCCAAAGCATCCACTGAACATCGCCAGCACCAAGGTTACTGCGAGGAAGATGGGGCGCATTGGTTTGAGGTCAATACGCTTGCATTTAGCGATTCGCCTCAAATCCAACCAGATTCAAGAAGGCCAGTAAGGGCAAGAAGGCCCCAGAGAATCAACGGTGGAGCGTTTTCCTTCCATGTCATTTTGGTTGGTTCTTTCGTCAAATCGAATTCCAATCCCATTGCGCAACAGACGACAAACCAAACCCATATTGGTCCAGCTATCACCAATGCGAGTCTTGCTTGCTCTTCGCCGTCCATGCCAAAGGCAGCATACAGCATGGTAACCGAAGTTAGTAGAACAAATCCGCCCATCATCTTGTTGGAATCTTTGGACCAGTCGGTCGGCAGAATGACGCCGACAACAGCGTGAATTAACGCTACCAAAACTAACCATGTTTGAGGATCAGTTAATGTATCCATCATATGAATCAAGCCTCAGATTCGGAGCCTAATTCCTTCAACTTCAAGAACCCGACAATCCCCAGTACGAGTGTGAGTAGCAAGGTCAGTGCTGGAAGTATTATCCATGCTACGGGAGGCGTTCCATCGTAACCATGTTTACCACTCATGTATCCTAGCATCCCACCAGCGATCACGACAAGTATCGTCGCAGATGCCAACACTGACATTTGTGCAAGTGGTTTACCCTTCACAAACAATCCTGTGCCAACAGCCATGACTCCTAACGGCACCATGTGCAGGGCCCACATTTGTTCGTAAGCAGCATCGTGTTCGCCAATGGGTTCGTCATCCCAAGCCCATTCAGCCCATTGTTCACTATTTGCCATACCCAGGCATGCGATAACGACCACCATCAATCCAATGGCAATCAACAAATTCTTTGGTTCTAGTACATCTTTTGGTTCCATAACGTTCACGTTATGGGAAACTTTGTGGTGGAGCACTTAGTCCTTTACTCAATAGTTTCGTCCGAAAGGAGGATTCACTCAACGTTCTCAGTTGGCAAACCTTCTGCAGACCAGCCTCTTGTTCCACCTTCGAGGATGGTTACATTGGTGAATCCGTATTCTGCAAGAACGCTTGCTGCAATGGATGCCTGACCGCCACCAGCACACGTGAAAACAATGGGTTGGTCTGTGGATTGGAATGTTTCCTTGTCATGGAAGGCGCTTTGTGGGTCTGCTTTGTAGAACAATGTTCCTAGCGAAACATTCTTTGCACCGGGAATAACACCTTCACCGAGAGCGTTTGCATCGCGGACATCAACGACAGTAACTCCTTCGTTTGCATCCATTTTTGCCTTCAATTCTGCAGGGGTGATGGTCCCGTGGTTGGCTTTTCCTTCGGCTACTCTGTCGCTAAATGACTTGGTCATACATCGACCATCGCTGACTCCTACTTCAATTCATTCACAAGTGCATCTGCAAGGAGCTCGTACTGTTCAACTGAATTGTACAATTGAGCGGAAATTCGCAGATAGCGTCCTTCTGGAGATGGCCATGACCAAACTGGAACTTGGATGTTGTATTTCTCAGAGAGAATGTGATGCAAAGGATCTGGCTCATGCATCTTTTCTTTGGCTGGAATCTTACCTGGCAATTTGATGGTCGAGATGCAAGCGATCATTTCGTTCGGACACGGTTGTTCAATTCCGAGTCGTTCACAGAGAATGTTACGACCTTGGATTGCAAGGTCGTGGTTGTGTTGCATGATGGCTTCCCAACCACCATCAACGAGTTTCGCCATTCCCTCAATCACTGCAGGAATTGCACACCATCCTGAGATATCTTGCGTTCCTGTCCAATCGAATTCATGCCGGAATCGAGTCGTATCGCCAAGCGGGAAGGTATGGCCATGGCTAATCGTGAGTGGTTGGATTTTGCTTTGTTTGTCGCTTCGAACGTAAAGGAATGCGCTTCCTTTGGGTGCACAAAGCCACTTGTGGCAATTGCTTGTAACGTACGATGCACCGAGTTTTCCGAGGTTGAGCGGAATCATTCCAATTCCATGGGCAGCATCGAGAAGGACTTCAACGCCTTTTCCTTCGAAGAAAGCTGTCAATTCTTCAAACGGCATTCGAAGACCAGTTGGGCTTGTGACCGTATCGATCATCACCAATTTTGTTCGCTCGGAGCATGCTGATTTCATCAATTCAATCACTGTCTGAGGGCCATCGACTGGGAATGGAATGGCCACTTCGACCACTTTTGCACCCCATCTGCTTGCAACGAAATCAATGGTATTTCGACATGCTTGGTAGGCATGATTGGGGACAAGGATCTCATCGCCTTGTTCGAAATGCAAAGAACGCAGAATTGTATTGACTCCGGAGGTTGCATTGGATACAAACGCCAAATCGTTCGCATCACAAGAGAGGAATTCAGCCAACGCTATCCTAGAATTGAGTAAGAGGTCTGGCATCAGTTCCTCGAAGAACTGGACAGGTTCCTTTTCCATCAAATTCTGCCACATTCGTTGCTCTTTGATGACAAAGTCGGGACATGCCCCAAACGACCCATGGTTGAGGAACACCCGTGAAGGGTCAAATGTCCAATGTTTGGCGAGGTGAGAGGGCATGTCCATCCTAGGAAGAACAAGTTCTCAATGATGACGGTAAAACGTGGTGCGGGGGGCAGGATTCGAACCTGCGAACCAATAAGGAATGGGACCTAAACCCACCGCCGTTGACCAAGCTGGGCGACCCCCGCGCAGATTGAGGGCGGTGAACCTTGGTTTTGAAGATTAGGCTGAAACGCCGAAGCCTGTGGATTCAACAATGGCCATGACTTGTTCCTTTGTCAAATCGGGTGTCGTGACAACGATGCCTGCATGACTTTGCCATGAAATATCTGCTTGAATGACGCCAGGTGTTGCTTCAAGGACACGCGTTACGCGCCCAGAACAGCATCCGCACGTCATCCCTGTGATCTTGAGAGCATGAGCGACTTGGTTCATGGTTTGACCATGACCTAGACCTATTTTGAGTTAAGCCTCGATTTGTCTTGGACGCCACCATTTCAAGGTAAGCGAATTTGCAACGACACTGATTGAAGACAAAGACATGGCAGCCGCAGCAAACGCAGGGGGCAGCAGCCAACCAGTCCAAGGTAACAGCAATCCCATGGCCAATGGAATGCCGATGATGTTGTAGATGAAGGCCCACCACAAATTGGTCCGTATTTTGTTGACAGTAACCCGACCCAGTTCTAGAGCATTCATCGCATCCATCAAATCGTTACGAAGCAGAACGATATCAGCAGATTCGAGTGCAATATCGCTCCCTGCTCCCATGGCAATGCCGACATCGGCAACAGCGAGTGCAGCAGCATCGTTGATTCCATCGCCGATCATGGCGACGTGCTTTCCTTGCTCCTTCAAGGATGCAATGAATTCAGCCTTTTCATCGGGGCGGACATTGGCTACGACTTCTTCGATTCCACAGTCTTTCGCAATCTGTTCTGCGGCTTCGATGCGATCACCTGTTAGCATGATCACTTCGAGGTTGCTTCGTCGTGCGTGCTTGAGCGCGTTTTTGGTTGTTGAACGAAGAGCATCAGATACCTCAATCCATCCCAACAAAACGTTGCCTTTGGAGACAAACGAAATGGTCACGCCCTTCGATGCTGCTTGCTGAATCATATCTTGATATTCGGTCAAATCGACATCGCATTGTTCCATCAACGGCTCGTTCCCAATGGCAATAAGTTCACCTTCCATATCGCCAGTAATTCCCATTCCCCCAACATGTTGGATGTCGGTGAGATCAGGTCGTTTGTTCGTCACATTCGACCATGCGGTAATGATTGCATCTGCGAGAGGGTGTGTGCTTCCGTGTTCCAACGATGCAGCGATGCTGAGGATTTCTCTTACCTCGCCGTCGAGGAATTCAATGTGCGACACCTTTGGTTTTCCAGTTGTGAGCGTTCCTGTCTTGTCAACGACAAGGGTGGTCGTCGCATGCGAACGCTCGAGAGCTTCAATGCCTTTGACAAGTAATCCAAATCGTGCCCCCGTTCCAGTCCCAACCATCAGAGCCGTTGGTGTTGCCAATCCCAATGCGCAAGGGCATGCAATGACCAAAGTTGAGACAAGAGCGAGAACGGCAATTTCACCGCCACTGCGTGCATTGAATCCATCGGAAAAGAGGCCCCAATAGGCAACAGCTATGAGAGCGCAGGCGATGACAATCGGAACAAATACGGCAGCAATACGGTCTACATACCTCTGAATTGGTGCTTTCCCCATTTGGGCTTCATCAACCAGTTGAATCACGTTCGAGAGAACCGTTTGGTGATACGGTTGTGTGGTTGTGATCGTCAAAGGAGCATCGATTAGGATCGTTCCACCAATGACCTCATCGCCGGTTCTTGCACGCACTGGATAGGTTTCTCCAGTCATCATGGACATGTCAACGAGCGCAGAACCATCCAAGACGAGGCCATCAAGTGGAATGGTTTGACCAGTCTTGACAAGGATGGATGTACCCGGCTCAACATCTTCCACTGGAAGGGTTGTAGTCTGTCCATCCTCGTTGAGAACGTTGGCTGTTTTTGGTTGGAGATCCATCAAGGAAAAGATAGCATCGGTTGCTTGCAATTTCGCTCGACCTTCAAGGAAATTACCCAAGAGAACAAAGGCGATGATGAGCGCAGCACCGTCAAAATACACATGTTGCGTGCTTGAAAAAATCTCTGGAAGGAAGGATATTTTTGGTGCAAACAAAACCAATGAGGACCACAAAAACGCCGTCGTGGTTCCTAAGTGAACCAGAACATCCATGTTGGCCCTTCCTTTTCCTATCGCCTTCCATGCACCAATGTGGAACTGCTGACCCATGTAGAGGTAGACAGGTAGCCCTAGGAGGAATGCAATCAGCCAATTTGAATTCATACCGTTACTGCTGCCTAAATCTGAGACAAACATCGAGACGATCAATGTAGGAATGGCTAACAGAAGGGCCAACCCAGCGTTCCAACCTTGTTGACGAACTGCATCGATGCGTTCTTGTCGTATTTGTTGGGGCGTTGGCATCGAACTTGCAACAAACCCTCCGGAATTGACTGCTTCTTCGACTGCACCATGGTTGAGATCTGCACCGTTCTTCCACCGAACAACGGCTTTCTCCAAAGCGAGGTTCACACGTACGCTCTCGACATCACCAATCTTGCTGATGATGGAGTCGACCGACGAAACGCAAGCGGCACAGGTCATGCCTCCGATGCGGTACGTTGACTCCGTTGTCATGTGACTCGTTCTTGGCTCTATACCTTTTCTAAAAAGGTTGATGTCAGACAGGAGCGAGGTCAAGACGTCCTGACCAGAGATCCAATCCTCGGATTCTGCATGGGAACAATTGGCCTAATTCAAGCAGGACTGATTCGCCTCTTCCATCGCGAAGTTCTTCCATCAGACACAATCCAAATTCATCGATGAAGAGATTCTTTTTGCTGGAAAGTTGCTTGATATGCATGCGTCCATGCATCGAACCATCATCGTTGAGATCGAGGAAGACCCATGGTGTTCTCAAGCCAACAACACGTGCGTTCCAATTCTGCTCTTCACCGTTCATGAGATGACAATTCAATGTCATTGCAACCAATTCCCATTCCAGGAGTTGAGCCATCCGTCCTTGGTCAGAGCAATGTTCGCTCAAAGAGACCACTTCGTCTTCGGTGTACACCCACTCTTTCTTGTGCAACATTGCTTTCAATTGTCGATGAACAATGAGGTCAGGGTAGCGACGAATCGGACTGGTGAAGTGGGCATATGCATCGAGATTCAAGCCAAAATGTCCGATGTTGTTGGCATCGTATCGCGCCCGATTCATCAATTGAAAGAGGCCTTGATCCACGACTCGACGCAACGATGAACGAAGTGCGCTGGCTTGTTCCTGAGCTTGTCGCAACCCGTCCAACATCTCATCACGTGCATCTTGTGCTGATACGTTGGCCAGGTATCGTTCCACCTCGACCTTCTCTTCACTGGACGAGAGTCCACTCAAATCGATGTCTTGGCCGGCCCACGCTCCAAGCAAGCCTGCGAGCTCATCGGTGTCGTCTTGGCTCTTCGACTTCGAGCGAGGTTCGGGAAGTTCGATGGATATATCGAGGGCTTCCAATTGCTTGTTCAAATCTCGAACATCGATGGAGTCCGGCATTGGATGACATCGCCATGGTAGCGACGCACCAGCCTTTCCAAGCATCTGGCCAACAATGTTGTTGGTTTTGACCATGAACGTCTCAATCATCTTGGTCGCTTTGTTTGGCCATTTTACTTCGATGGAAAGTTCGTTCTCGCCATGGAGACGCGGACGTTGTTCTCCTTGTTGAATGTTCAATCGGAGTTCATCCGCTTGCCAGTCCTCTGCCAACTTGAACAATCCATCCCATCGAGCGTCGTCCAGTGTGTCCTCATATGCAAGGTTCTCTTTCACGAGAATCACTGCTTCTTGTGCCTTGGAAGTGACAACGTTGTTATCATCGTCGAGTACCATCTCAATGACCATAGCAAGTCGTGGAACATTTGCCCGTAGCGAGCAAAGGTCATCTGCAAGCCTGAACGGAAGCATAGGGAGGACTGCATGGGGGAGATAGACTGACGTTGCTCGTGCTTGAGCCGTTGCATCGAGTGAGGAATCTTTGGTCACATAATGCGCCACATCTGCGATAGCAACCCACAACGTACGTCCAGAGTCGTGTTCTTCGAGACATACAGCATCATCGAAATCCTTGGCATCAGGTGGATCGATTGTCACAAAATGGAGATGTTGCAAATCGCTTCGTCCATCTGCAAGTGCAGCCGCTGCATCGACATCTGGCAATTGTTCAGCCCATTGTTCGAGACTTGACTCGTAGGTTGATGGAAATGGATTGTCGTTGTTTTGTCGTCGCCAGTTCAATCGATGGTTGAGCAAATCGAGAATGGACCAACGCCCCGATTGAATCAACATCATGGCAAGTGCAGGTTCAAACTCTGGGAAGCGTAAACCTGACTTGCGTGCAGCAAGACGTTTGAGTTCAAGTTGAAGGTCGAACTTCTTCCACGTCAAACCAATGTCAGGATGAAGGCGAATGTTGTCCGAAAGTGGGGCATTTACAATCATGCATTCCCATGCTTCGAGAATGTCTTGCCATTCATCCGAATCTGAGAGGGATTCATTCTCAAGACGTGATAGCCGAGCGGACCAGTTTGCGACCGCTTGTTCAATCTCAACGATGGATTCCTGTGTTCGAGCAGAAACGGTGTTGTCTCCTTCCCACTTGAAGTGTTGGCCGCGTTTTCGAGATGATCGAATCAAATCCTGAACATCACCAAGCAGTCGTTTTCGATAGGCCTTGGCCTCTTCTCGACTTGGAGGTCGAGCTTCATGTTCGATGAGAAAGTCAACGAATTCATCGGCCGACCAATGCTTGTTCCAATGATCCTCGGATCTAAATAAGGATGTGAAACGACGCCACAATCGCTCAGAATCAGGACCCTGTTTGGGGGCGTTTCGATGTTGTCGGCCCATGGTTTCACAGCCCGAGGTCTCGCAATGCTTCGATTGCTGAACGTTGTTCTTCCGTTAATGCATCGAGCTCTTCAAGGACAAATTCGAGATCGAGATCGCCACCGTTATAACCTGCTCCAGCCATTCTTCGCCGATCGCCAGGTTGACTGTTTTCAGCGACTTTGAGCAGACCTGATTTCCCGTTAAGCAACGCAATCTTGACTTTTCCACCAAGCATCATGGTGGAATAGGGGATGACAATTTCTTGAATCAGGATACCATTCTCCCAACGCCGTCCTTCACCAGCATCGATTCGAAGCGTAACGTGAAGATCTCCTGGCACGCCTTGAGGATGTTCGTTCCCCTGTTGTTTGAGGCGTTTTACGGTTCCATGCTGAACATTTGGCTTGAGTTTGATTCTGAAATTTTGTTGTACCTTTGATGCAACGTTGTTCGATCCAACCTTAAGTCGTTGAGCTTGGAATTGAATTTCTCCACCCCTTTCAGCAGTTTCAAGATCGATATCGACAGACACATGCACGTCCGTCCCTTTGGCTTGTTGCTGTGGAGGGCGTCGTCGTTGCTGGAAGGGATTCTGTTGTTGCCCACCGAACATTTGTCCGATCAAATCCTCGAATCCGCCACCCATTCCACCGCCAAAGGGTGAGCGACCGCCTCCAGCGAACATGTTCTCCATGCGCTTCTTCTGATCGTATTCTTGTCGCTTCGAAGCATCACCAATGGTCTCGTATGCAGCCTGAACTTCCTTGAATTTCGCCTCAGCAGCACTGTCATCGGGGTTTCGATCGGGGTGGTATTTGCGGGCGAGTTTACGGAATGCACGCTTGATTTCAGCGTCCGATGCATCGCGGGAAACACCCAATGTTGCATACGGGTCTGGTGAAGCCATACACACATTGGATACATTCACCCCTCATCAACTCTTGCCGAAATTTTCAACAAAAATTGACTCTGGATTCGATGGAAGCGGTTATAATGGGTGGTTAGGTCGGTTAGAAAGCACGAGGTTGTACCATGTCTGATGAAAAAAGCGAATCCCGCTCGTTTGAAGATGTTGTTCAGGACCGCCAAGACTGGATTGAAGCCCAATTCCGCAAGATTTCTCGCGGCTCTTGGGCTCGAATCATTCGAATGGCTCGAAAGCCAACTCCTCAGGAGTTCAAGCAAACAAGCATTGTTTGCGGCATCGGCCTTTTCGTTCTTGGTGCGATTGGATTCATTCTCCTCGTCATCATGGACAATTTCATTCCTTGGTTGATTCACGATGTATTCGGAATCTGAGGATGAGGCGGTGGGATCATGACTGAAGCATTTATCGCGTTTGTACGATTTGAAGAGAAACTCTTGCTCTTGAGCAGAAGCAAAGATGACAACGATTTCCCAGGGCTCTGGGACGGTGTTTGGGGCGTTGGAGATACACCAGAAGAAGTTCTTGCACGTGTTTCCGAAGCAACAGGTCTTCCTCTCGATACACTCGAGTACATCGGAACTGGACCAGAGCGCGGTATTGACATGGGCAGAAACCTGGTCGATGTTATGCCAATTCTCGTAGCGACAAGCTCCGAAGAAGTCACCCCTACTGGCCGATACGTTGGCTACGAGTGGGTGGATCCTGGTACGCTCCAAGACAAGAACTGCCTTTTCTCCAACATGGATATGGAAGGTGCAGACAAGTTGTTCCGTGAAATGTACGGTTCTGTCGGCTCGTTCCTGTACATCGTCAAGACTGCGATTGGCTCTGAACTTCGAGTAGCTGACGAAATGTACGCTCGTCTGCACGGTAGCGGTTCATTGACTGCGCTTCAAGGTGAAATCTTCTCAGTCCTTCACCCAAACAATATGCGTGGCTACGTCTTTGTTGAATCCAGTGCACTTCACCACGTAGAGAAGTTGATTGGTCGCTCCGGTGGCCGAGATCCAACCGCACGACGTGGAATTTCTCAGACACCACTCAAGAACGCAAAGCAAGTCCTTCCTGGTGAGGCGCCTCTCATGGACATCCTTCCATACCTCGAGCCAAAGGCCGTTACCTCTGGTATCGAAGTTGGTTGCATCGTCGAGATTGTCTCTGGTGCATTCAAGGGCGAGAAAGCTCGTGTCACGAGTGTCTCCGAAACCAAGGAAGAGGTCAGCATGGAACTGTACGAACAACCTATTCCAATGACGCTTAACATGCGTGGAGACCACGTACGTGTCATCGACCGTGTCGGTTGAAGCTCCATCATTGGTGTTCTTCGATGGCGACATACGACGCGAAACGCATTCAATCGATAGGACGTATTCTCGTTCTCGCGTCGATTATGATCTGGTTCTATCGTCAAGATTTGATGTCATTGAACATCATTATCGTTCTTAATTTCATCATGAAATTTATCATCAATTTGGTTGCTAAGACATCTCTGTTTACCAAGAAAGAAGCAGATGTCTCCATTGTATCGTTCAAGCGAAAAGCGAAGATTTTCTCATTGCTCGTATCCATTTTCATGGCTGTCATCATCCTTTCAGCCACGGCATTCCTGACCATGTCAGACCAAGTTGGAGGCGATGTTGGAGCATACGATTCTCCGAACTATTACGATGGGAAATTCAACAATGTCCGACCAACGGATGTTGAAACCGGTTCCTTCATGGGCGTACTCATGGATTACATGGTCGGTAATGCTGACCGATCTCCAGGTGAAAAGGTACCAACCCAGCCTTACCAACAAGCCGATGTTGAGGAGGGTGCTGTACGCATAACATGGTTTGGTCACTCAACAATCCTCGTTGAAACGCACGATACGACGCTCCTTTTCGATCCCGTGTTCGGTTCAGACAATCTCAATCCATTGGTCTTCGGACCAGCACCGTTTGACTATGAGCACATCTACCTAGTCGATCAATTACCAGACATCGATTACGTCTTCATCTCGCATGATCACTACGATCATCTCGATATGACAACGATTCAATCACTGGACGAATCGATGTTCTTCGTTCCACTCGGTGTTGATGAGCACCTCAAAGTCTGGGACATTCCTTCCAACCAAATCATGACCTTTGATTGGTACGATGAAGCCAACATTACAGAAGACTTCCAGATCGCACTTACTCCTTCTCAGCACTTCTCAGGTCGTGGCCTCAACAGAGATGCTGCTCTTTGGGGCTCATGGGTTGTTGAGATTGAAGACCACTCGATTTACTTCAGTGGGGACAGTGGTTACAGTGAGGAATTCATGGAAATCAACGACCGTTACGGGCCGTTTGATATCGCCATCTGTGAAGCTGGACAGTACAACGAAGCCTGGGATCAAATCCACATGTATCCTGAACAAGCTGTCCAAGCAGCCATCGATCTCAATGCGACCACCATGCTACCCATTCACAATACCAAATACATCCTCGCACTCCACGAATGGGACGATCCCCTTGAACGCGTCTATCAGGAAGGAAAACGAACGAATCAACACGTATCCACACCAATGATTGGTGAATCGTTCATTCTTGGAGAACCGATGGAAGACAATCCTTGGTGGAGAGATGTTGCAAAACACAATCCATGGTTCCTCAAGAGGAGCACAATCGTAGGATGGTCGTTACCACTCTTTTTCTTGACAGGAATCGGTATGATTGTTCACGAACGTTTTCTGCCTCAATCTGAAGAAGAGTGAATCATAGGGCACCCTCTGCTCAGGTGCCGAAGATTTTGTAAATCAGAATCAACACTTCCGATTGTGTCCAGTCGCATTTTAAGCGCTGATGGGAAATTTGAATGGACTGGAGAAGAATGGGTTCCTGTCCCCCGTTTCGTAGTCAGAAAGAAGATGCTAAGGGCTGGTATCTTGTCGCTCATCGTTGGTATCATTACAACCCCGTTAATAATTGGTTTTTGTATTGCTCCTATGGGGTTGCTCCTGATGTTCTTCAGCATCCTTCAGTTGGGACCTGGCGAACCTGAACTCACCACTATTGAGCACATCGCAGAGGCAAAGGGTTACGTGAAGTGGGGCCTCAATGAATTCGGGCAGCAATTGTATGGTCCACCCGATCAGAGGCTATACAGACATACAGTCGAACTAAAGGAACGACAAAAAAGAGAATGAACACAGCAATCAATATCAAATTCGCATGTTGCAACGGGATTTGTCATAGCCTACCATTTGTTCAAGTTTGAACGGTATTCGAAGGCTTATGTTCGAAAGCACGTGGTAACAGAATGAGGGCTGGAAGCCCAACGATGAGATGCAGTAGATTGAGCATGATTGCGGCTTGAAAAGTTCCTGCTCCGAATGAGTACAAACCATAAGCAATCAAAAATACGCCACCACTGATTCTCCACCATTTGTCTGCATCGTTGGTAATGGATTTCAGGAACGTGTGGTAAACGACTGTGCCTGCACAGAAGGCAACTGTTGCCACAAACGTAGCCAACGTGAACAAAATGGGAGGAAACATGACATCTGAATCTCTCTCCCAAGGTGCCCAAGGCGTATCCATGCCCAATCCAAGAATCAGTACAGCCGCTCCTCCAGTAGCCAGTGCTCCAATTAGAAACAACGTCCGTATGGAATCCCTTACGGCGTGGACATAAGGAGCGAGCATGGTTGTTTTTCAGGACTGCAGTACATATCCCCATGTTTCTCTGATTGAAACAGATGCTATGCTGTTGCTTTGCTTGGAATCAATACCGAAAAACGCCTTCTTCTCGTAACAGGCGGATCTTTGTTTCAATTCCTCCACGTCCACTGTATCCACCGAGCCCACCATCGTTTCGAACCACTCGATGACAAGGAATCTCTGGAGCATATGGATTCTTTGCAATTGCATTTGCAACAGCTCGTACAGCCTTGGGTCGACCAATTTGTTGAGCAATCTCAGTATACGTACGTGTCTGACCACGAGGGATGGTCTTCAGAGCCTCCCAGACCGAAATCTGGAACGGTGTTCCTTTCATCAAACTCAGACGTCAAATCGGTCTGCGTTCATGACCTTGTTCCATGCAGCAATGAAGTCGCCAACGAACTTGTCGTGGTTGTCGTTTTGTGCATAGACTTCAGCAATCGCTCGAAGTTGTGAGTTGCTTCCAAAGACGAGATCGTAGCGAGTTGCTGTTCGAACATCAGCTCCAGTCTTGCGGTCACGAGCGACGTAACTGTTGCTTCCAGTAGCGGTCCAAGCGACGTTCATATCGAGGAGTGTTGAGAACCAGGAACTGTCGAGTTTGCTGTCTCCGCCCCAGAGGCCACGTTCGTCAGAACTGACACCAAGTGATCGCATACCACCAACGAGAACGGTCATTTCTGGTGCAGTCAATCCGAGAAGTTGTGCTTTATCGAGCATCATTTCTTCTGGCATAACAGCATAGTTCTGCTTCAGGTAGTTGCGGAAACCACAGGAAACAGGTTCGAAGTAGGCAAAGGAAGCAGCATCGGTTTGTTCTTCGCTTGCATCGCCACGACCAGGGGTGAATGGAACTTCAACACCTGATGCCATTTCGATACCAACGTTTCCTGCAAGGACGATGGTGTCAGCAATGCTTGCACCATGTGCGGCTGCGAGTGGTTCGAGTGTTGACAAAACCTTGGCAAGTTGCGCAGGCTTGTTGCCTTCCCAGTCCTTCTGTGGTGCCAAACGAATTCGAGCGCCGTTAGCGCCACCACGCTTGTCTGAGCCACGGAAGGTGGATGCACTTGCCCAAGCAGTCTCAACCATCTCAGCGATGGAAAGTCCACTGGACATAATGGCGTTCTTGAGTGCGCCAACATTGTAGGAAGTGGAACCAGCAGGTACTGGATCTTGCCAGATGAAATCCTCATCAGGAACATCAGGGCCGAGGTAGCGTACCTTTGGACCCATGTCACGGTGAAGGAGCTTGAACCAAGCACGGGAGAACGCATCAGCAAAGGCTTCTGGGTTCTCATGGAAATGCTTCGAAATCTTTCGGTATTCTGGATCTCGGATCATGGCCATGTCAGCGGTTGTCATCATGGTTGGAACCTTGATGGATGCGTCTTCAGCATCGGGAGCCATGTCAACCTCTTCTTGGTTGGATGGTGTCCATTGGTGAGCGCCGGCTGGACTCTTGGTCAATTCCCAAGTATCTTCGTACTTGAAGAGCATGTCAAAGTAACCGTTGTCCCAAACGATTGGGTTGGCGGTCCATGCACCTTCTATTCCGCTGGTGATGGTGTCTCGGCCAACGCCAGATTTGTAGTCGCTCGTCCAGCCGAAGCCTTGTTCTTCGATGGCTGCGCCTTCAGGTTCTGGACCTTTGTGATCTTCAGGACCTGCACCGTGTGCCTTTCCGAAGGTGTGTCCACCTGCTGTGAGCGCAACGGTTTCTTCGTCGTTCATGGCCATGCGGCTGAACGTTTCACGAATGTCTTGAGCACTGAGGAGTGGATCTGGGTTTGCGTTTGGTCCTTGTGGGTTGACGTAAATCAGGCCCATCTGGACGGCAGCAAGAGGGTTCTCAAGATCCTGGCGAGTGTCGCCGTATCGGTCGTCTCCAAGCCACTCATCTTCGCTTCCCCAGTAGATGTCATCTTCAGGGTGCCAAATGTCGGGTCGGCCACCGCCGAACCCGAGGACGGGTCCGCCCATGGATTCGATAGCGATTTGTCCGGTGAGGATGAGCAAGTCAGCCCAACTGATGGCATTACCATACTTTTGCTTGATTGGCCACAACAAACGTCGAGCCTTGTCGAGGTTGCCGTTGTCAGGCCAACTGTTGAGCGGTGCAAATCGTTGTGCACCAGTTCCACCGCCGCCTCGGCCGTCGCCGGTTCGGTAGGTTCCAGCAGCGTGCCAGGTCATCCGAATGAAGAATGGGCCATAGTGACCATAGTCAGCAGGCCACCAATCTTGACTGTCCGTCATCAATGCGTGGAGGTCCTTCTTGAGTGCCTCGTAATCGAGTCCCTTGAAGGCTTCAGCATAATCGAAATCAGCCCCCATTGGGTTGGATTTTTGATCGTGCTGATGGAGGATGTTGAGGTTGAGGTTCTTTGGCCACCAATCTTGGTTTGAACGCATGTCCGATGTTGAGTGTGTCATTCCGCCACCGTGCATGACTGGGCATTTTCCTTCGCTGTTGTTGTGCTTCATATCGTATGGTAAGTAATGAGGTATTTAACCCTAATTTTCAGATATTCATACAAAAAATATCAATCATGGTTCATCGCTTGACGAACTCGTTGCCATGCGCCGCCATTGTATGCTTCGAGACCGTGTTTGCGAAGGATACGCGTTGCCCTCCCACTTCTCATTCCTGATGCACAACACAGAACGATCGGTACGCCCTTTTTTGCCAATTTGTTGACGCTTTTGTTGATTTGATCGAGTGGAATGTTCTGTGAACCTTTCACATGGCCAGAACGAAATTCTCCTTGAGTACGGACATCGACGATGTGTGGGTTGCTTTCCAATATCTCAGTGAGTGGAGGTTCTTTCGAAAACAACGATTTCAGGAACGAGAACATCTTCATTCACCATACAGGACTGGTTTGTCAGCATTCTTCCAACCGTTGATACCGGTTTTCAGTTCGATGATGTTGGTGTATCCTAGGTCGAGAAGCGTGTTCGCAGCGTCTTGTGAGCGGTTGCCACTTCGACAATAGAGCAGGATAAGCGCGTCTTTGTCTTCGGGCAATTCATCAGAGCGTGCTTCGAGATCTGAATGCGGGATCAACGTTGCATCTTCGAGGTGTCCATCTTGTTCCCACTCGGCTTGGGTTCGAACATCAAGAAGCAGAGCATTTGGATTCGATTCGATGGATGCTTCAAACGTTTCAACATCGACACGTTGCCAATTCTCAGATGAGGATGTACAACCGGCGGTAAAGAGGATAAGAATGAGCGAAATCGAAACGATGACTCGTTGCATGGCCGTGGCTTGGGACGCTGCCTTTCAAATCTTATCATCGCTCGTGCCGAGCAACAACTTCGAGCAGGTTCATGCGTCCAATTCGATACACGCCAACGGGTGTTGTCAACAATGCGGCAAACAAAACGAAGCCGATGATTTGTGAGAAGACGGTGTAATCGATGACAACAGGAATGTGGAACACCCATGTCGAGGAAACATTTGCCACGCCCGTGTAGAATCCGACGCTTGCTAACGCACCAGCAAGACCTCCAACGAGGCCGATGAACATGTGCTCGACCGTGAGGATGATGGCCAAGCGCGAACGGCTTGCGCCAAGAACTCGGAGTGTGGCGAGTTCAGCATCACGCTCACTCAGATTAATGAGCAATGTGTTGAACAGAATGGCAATGGCCATCAGCGCACCAAGAACATAAATCGATTGCATGACCGCTTTTTGTTGCTCGATCAGTTCCTCAAAGGTTGCAACCATGGTTTCCTTCTCAACGATTGAAACGGTTGAGAATCGAATGTCTTCGATATCAACGCCATCCTTTGTGATCAGCAATGCGCCGTTGGCTTCTTGTCCAACAATCGGTTCAAGATCTGCACGATGCATGTAGACTGAGCGGCTGAGTTCACGAGCAATACCGACGATCTTGATGCTATGTTCCTCACCTTCAAACTCGATTGAAATGGTATCGCCAACACTGTATCCTTCGAGTGCTGCAGAACCCTCGTCAAGAATGCCTTCAACAGGTGACTGCCCTACCTGAGGGAGATTTCCGTTGAGAAGATTCAGTCGATGGAGGGCATCATCTTGTTCAGAAAGAACCTCGTTGCCTTTGAGATCGATGGCTTTTGTTGTTCCAGTTATGCTAGCTTGTGCAACAAGCGTCAGCTCAAATGCGGTTGTATTCTCTTCAGCCCAAGCCGTGATGTTCTCAATACCTGAAGGGAAAGCAGCAATTTGGTATTCCCAGTTTTCTTGTGCATCGGTCGCTTCCGAGAACGCTCCGGTGAATCCAGCTACAAACATCATGTTGCCTCCAAGAATCACCATAGCGAGCGAGAGAGCGAGCAGGGTTGCAAGCAATCGGGCAGGCTTGCGGAAGGTTGAGCGCAGACCAAGACCGATGCCGGGAGGAAGAGCAGAGGTAATCTTGGTCAGGATTCGATTTGGTTTCTTATCCGAACCCTGGCCAAGAATGTCGAGTGGTTGCAATCGAGCCGCCTTCCATGCTGGACGGATACCAAACAGGAAGGTGATGAACAAGGCTGAGAGAGAAATGGTCGCAATGATGTCAGCGTAGTGGTGTGTGACAACAACAGGAATACCGAGGAATGAGAAATAGAAGGCCGTAAACGCACCTGAACCGATGGACGATGTTCCAAGAAGAATGCCGAGCAATACACCTGGTACCCCCAACACGAGTGGAACCAGCAAGTATCCCGTCATGACATCGCTTGTGGATGCTCCAATCGTGCGCAAGACTGCAATCTCTCTCGATTGTGTTCGAATCAGACGATCAAGGGAGACGGCGATAACAAGTCCACTGATGAACAACAGAATTCCAAGAATGAACGGAATCGAATTTGACAAACTGTCCTTGTCAAGTCGGAGCAATTCAGCACTCAACTGGCCACGATCGAGGACGTACCCATCAGCACCTGATTCGTTCATGGCCTGTGTGAGCGTATCTTTGGTCATCTGCAATTCAATGCCTTCGTTCTCATCGGTATTGCTCAAGTCAAAGGCTGGTGTTCCTTCCAAATCGATGTTGAGCGTGTTTCGTGCCAAAGGTTCGTTTCCAGAGATTTCGGCAAGGACTTCAGCATCCATGTAAGCAACAACGTAACTCGATTCTTGAGGAAGAATCGAATCAGGATTGGCATAGAACAACTCCAATGGACTGTTCGCAAAACCGATGACAGTGAATGACTGGACACCCTCTTCTCCAACGATGATGTCGATTGTATCGCCAAGTTCCATGTTGATTTCATCGTTCAATGCGAAGTGCGCATCGATGACAATCTCCCCATCGGATGGTGATACCGATCCATCAACATTCCACAGTGTGTTGACTTGTCCTTGTTCAATACCATAGAATTTCGATGCAATCCAATCCGTATCCGTCTTTGATTGACCTGTAAGAATCAAACTGGTTTCACAACTGTTGTATTCAATGGACGAACATGCACTTGTCAGGTTGTCTTTGTGTTCGATGTCGTAACTTGTTGCCATGAGGTCGGCGAAATTCGTCTCAGCATAGAAATCGTCGTAGACTCTGTCGGCGTTTCTGGAATGTTCAGAGAACACGATGCCGGCATAGACCGATATGGTGATGAGCAGAACGACCGTAAGGATACGTAGTTTGGTTCGCATCAAACTACGCGACAAACGTCGTAACAACAGTGTGTTCAACTTCTTCACTCCAACATCGATTGTGCCATATCTTTGATTTTCGAACCGATCTTCTTGACACCATCAACCGTGTTGTCAACAACGGATTCTGCCGTGTGCTTCGCCGTCATGGCGATGCTCTTGAGGCCACCTGTCTCATCTTCCACAATTTTGCCACTGTCGAGATGGACGATGCGAGTTGCGAATCGAGTAAGCGATTGGTCGTGTGTGACGAAGATGGTTGTCATCTTCTCTTTTCGGCAGGTTTTGATCAAGGCTTCCATGACCATGTTCGAGGTCTCAGAGTCAAGGTTTCCAGTCAATTCGTCCCCGAGGATGATGCGTGGACTCTTGGCAAGAGCACGAGCGATCGCAACACGTTGGCGTTGACCGCCTGACATTTGCGAAGGGAACCGATCTTCGAGGCCCTTCAAGCCAACAGAATCTAACAGGTCGAGTGCCTTTTGTTTGTCTCGAGCGCCTGCCAAATCTTGGACGAGGAGAACGTTCTCGAGTGCGGTAAGATCTGCTAAGAGATTGAAAAATTGGAAGATGTAACCAACATTTTCGCGGCGGAAGGTGGTCATCTTCTCGATATGGCCCAACGGAACATTATCGCCATTGAATTGGTAGGAGCCATTGGTTGGAATATCGAGCGCTGCGATGGTATTGAGCAGTGTTGTCTTTCCAGAACCTGATGGACCAAGCAATGCAACAATCTCACCTTCGTCGATTGAGAGCGAGATGTTATCCAAGGCTTTGACAAGTGTTTCATCTTCCCCGTAATGACGACTTAAGCCACTTAGTTGTATGAGAGGCATGCCTTTTGGCATGATTGGAGTGATTTAGATGTTGTCTAGGTAGTCCTAAACCTGTTGCCAATCGGTACCATTCCACCACAAGGTCGAACCGTCGCTCATCCTTCTCCAGGTATGGCCGTTCTCATCTGTCCATTGATTTTCAACGGTTGGTTCAGCGACCATCGGTTGAACAGGTTCAGGCGTCGGTGTTGCATACATCTGTTGCGCAGGTTGGATTGGATCGGCTTGAGGTAGTGGTGTTGTCTCCTTGGGTTCCATTGCATCACCGTTCTTCCTTCGCATGAAGAGAAGGCCTCCAACAGCAGCGAGAACGAGAACAACACCGATGATGATCATCAATTGCATGCGTGCAGCTGCTTCATCTTCCAGTTCCTTTTGCTCATTGTCGCCCATGCCATCACCATCACTGTCCATGGTTTCACTGGCATCTTCTGGGAATGCATCGGCATTGTCACCGACACCATCAGCGTCTGTATCGATCGTTTCCAGTGGGTCGTTCGGGAAGGCGTCTGCGTTATCGCCAACGCCATCGTTGTCCGAATCCATCGTTTCTGTAGCATCCATTGGGAACACATCAGCACCGTCGAGGACGCCGTCATCATCCGAATCAGGATCCAATCGATCGGTTCCCTTTGAAAGTTCATCAAGGTCGAACAGACCGTCTCCGTCATCATCCGTGTCAGCGTTGTCTCCAGTACCGTCACCATCGGTGTCCATGGTTTCGCTTGCATCGAGCGGCAATGCATCGTCCTTATCGTTGACCTCATCGCCGTCCGTATCCTCATCGAATGGATCGGTTCCGATGGTTGCTTCCTCTGCATCAAGAAGACCGTCGTTGTCGTCGTCAGTGTCCGCATTGTCACCGATCATGTCTTCATCAGCATCGCTGGTTTCAGTAGCATCGTTCGGGAACACGTCAGCATTATCTCCGACCATATCGCCGTCACTGTCCATGGTTTCAGTTGGATCGTTCGGGAATGCGTCAGCGTTATCGCCGACGTTGTCTCCATCGGAATCCATTGTTTCTGTCGAGTCGTTCGGGAATGCATCTGTGTTATCGCCGACGCCATCGCCGTCGCTGTCAAACCACTCATTGGCATCGTTCGGGAATGCATCAGCATTGTTCCCTAATGCGTTGTCTCCGTACCCATCACCGTCACTATCCGTGGTTTGGGTGTTATCGTTATCGAAAGCATCGGCATTGTCTCCAACATTGTCACCATCCGTATCTGTTGTTTCGGATGCATCGTTCG
>JBMYNT010000002.1:0-65442 GCA_049598575.1 Candidatus Poseidoniaceae archaeon
CAGAACATCATGGATTGGGCTGAAATGAACGGTTGCGAAGGAAGTGATGACCTACCAACAATTTTCGAAAATTATCCTGATTACTCGATTATGGGTTACGATGATTGTGAAGCGGGAACTGAAGTGCAACTGGTAACACTGAATTTTGCACATCATATCCCTTATCCAAACAGCAATGTAGACAACCCAACAAACGTCGATACGGTTCAGATTGTTTGGGATTTCATAAGCCAGTTTTCAAAATCCAATAAGGTTCAATCCGAATCAGATTGAACCATCAAGCATTGAATCCGTAATAGTCGGATTGAATGACATCATCCAAGGATTGTCGAGGGAGCAAGACTGTACGAACTGCCCACAAATCGGTGAAGATTCGATAGGTTGCTGTCTTGTCAAGGTAGTCCACGCCACTTGAGCCTCCTGTCCCCATACGTCGACCGATCATGCGCTCAACCATTCGAGCATGCGCATGACGGAACAGAAGCATGGATTGTTCGAGTTGGACGATGGTGTCGATTAAACGACGTGGCCAAGAGAGGAGTGGAAGTTCAGGATAAGATTCGATAAAGAGCAAACCTGCTCGAGCTCGATTGGTTACACCATCTGGTTTGAGGAAGTCTTGTGCAGATGCAAGGTTGGCATCCATTCGCGGTTTGAGTGCTTCAGGACTACCATGTCCAATGTTGACCATATGTTCGATGACTTGGTCAGAATGAGCTTTCATCGTGTTAAGGTGTGCGTCAACGTATGCATCGATGGTTGCTTGATCGTTCCCATCAGATGGAACTGATCCATTGATTGGCGTTCTTGATAACCAAGACGAAATCAGGTCCACCAAGGTTGGTTCTATAGAAATGCGTCGGAGTGTTTCATACGCATCCTTGCTAATCTTTCCTTCCTCTGAGAGCTTCTTCATGTGAGCCATTGGATCCATATCTGCGACCCTTGATTCTTGCTTGAGTCCGAGTCGCATTTCCATAGCTCGCATTTGCCAGGATTCGAAACCTGATGATGTCCCGAGTCGATCCCGGAATGCAAGGAAGCCCTGGGGACTGAGTGTTTCCATAACTTTCCATTGATTGGCAAGAAGACGGAAGATTTCGATGACTCGCTCTAAGTGATGGACAATTTGTGGCAAGTGTTTCTCATCAACCGATTCCTGTGAGAGATAGCCATGAACGGCATCAAGTTCTGCTCGTACTTGTTTGAACCACAACTCAAACGCTTGGTGCGTGATGATGAAGTGCATCTCATCGTTTGATGGCGAAGGACTGTGCCCTTCAGGACCTGCTTGCAATTGGAGCAATTCATCGAGGCGAAGATAGCCCGAATAGGTCATTCGATTCGTTGGTGAACCTGAACCTGCCATGAACCTTGATGGAGATTCGGCTCTTGAACTCTTCACCCAATTTTTTCAAAATCGAGCCACCCTATTGAGAAGTAAGGGATAACAGTCATAGAGTGCATACGAAACCCCTCGACATGGGCGTAGACCACTCCACACTCCTCTCTTGGCTCGCGGACTACGATAAGGACAACATCACCATCGGTGTTGTCGCATCACACTCATCACTGCAAATCCTTCACGGAGCACGTGTGGAAGGCTTCCGCACGCTTGGTATTGCTGTTGGAGAAAACCGACGTCGTTTCTACAAGGCCTTCCCTGGAGCAGAACCAGATGAGTGGTTGATGCTCGAAGATTATCGAGAGATGCTCGATTATGCAGAATGGTTCCGAGAAAAGAACGTCATCATCGTCCCACACGGATCGCTGGTTGAATATCTAGGAAGTGAGAACTTCCGAAACCTCGAAGTTCCGACCTTCGGAAACCGAGGTATCCTTCGCTGGGAGAGCAGCCGTGCAAAGCAGCGTGATTGGTTGGTCGCTGGAGGATGTACCATGCCAAAGGTCCTCGCCGATCCACACGATATCGATGGACCTGTGATTGTCAAGTACGCAGGAGCGAAAGGTGGTCGAGGTTATTTCATCGCTCGAGATTATCGTGACTTCCGTCGAAACGTGGATATTGAGGAAGAGTTCACCATCCAGGAATACGTGCTTGGTTGCCGATACTACCTCCATTTCTTCTTTGACCCTCTTGCAACTGACGGCTACCAAGTCCAAGGCCGTGGCAAATTTGCTGGAAAAAACCTTGGACGCCTAGAACTGCTTTCTATGGACCGAAGAGACGAAGCGAATGTTGACGAGTTCTACAAATTGGGTTCGCTACGGGACCTTCGCGAAGCAGGTATGGAACCTTCCTTTGTCGTCACTGGTAACCAACCTGTTGTGATCCGAGAATCCTTACTACCTCGTGCTTTTGAGATGGCTGAGGGAACCGTTGCTGCATCCTTTGAACTTGAGGACGAGTCAAGAGGCATGATTGGTCCATTCTGTCTCGAAACCATCGTAACCGATTCACTTGAATTCAAGGTGTTTGAAATCAGTGCACGCATCGTTGCAGGATCGAATCCATTCGTTGGAGGCTCTCCTTATTCGGACATCAATGAAACTCGAATGTCAACCGGTCGACGCATTGCACGAAGCGTTCGTAATGCGCTCAAGAACGATCGTCTCGATGACATCCTTTCCTGAGTTCAGCTTAAGTCAGGCGCAGGTGGAACACCGGAGCCATCGTCTTCAGGTTCATTACCGAGTTCGCTTTCAATCTCATCAACAAGGTCACCAAACTCGACTTGCTTTGGCGTGGCTTCATCAGCGAGGATTTGAGCAGCAGAGACTTCTCCGCTCTCTGAGCGTCGAATCTGTTCTTCCAAGTCTCGCTTGATTTGCTCTCGCTCTTCCATTGTTGGGACGTTGAAGGTACAGACGAGTTGAATTTCTTCACCGAAGGTAAGTTCACCCGTGTATTCCATGAGGTCACCGTATGCATTTGCAATGACTTGGAACTTCGTTGGGTCCTTTGAACGTCGCTTCTTGTGCTTCTTGTAGTAGTGGACAAACACTTGGTAGGTTCCTGCAGGTGCTTCTCCCTCAGGCCAAACAACGTTTTCAATCGGTTTGCGGGAATCTGGTCGAACGTTTGCATCAACATCGAGGTGACCACCACAAGCAGATTTTCGGTTGCCACCGTGGATACGCTCGCCCGATGGACAAACGACGTGAAGATCGAGATCGTTGTAGTTGTTCCACATCAAGGAAACTTGGACATCTGAGGAGCGTGCACCCTCACGTTCGAGACGTGCACGAAGTTCGTCGAGCGCACGTGATGCTGCTTGACGACGCTCAAGAGCGTCTTTTTCTTGCGCTGCTCGGATTTCTGCAAGGCGTTGCTCTTCAGCAGCGGCGAGTTCGGCTTGACGAGCGGCTTCCTCTGCATCTCGCTCTGCTTGAGCTGCTGCTTCTCGTTCTGCGTTTGCACGGGCTTCTTCAGCAGCCTTCTCAGCTTCGAGGCGCTCTTTCTCAGCCTGCTCTTCTTGTTCTTTCTTGAGACGTTCTTGCTGTTCGGCAAGGGCTGCTTCTTCCTCTTCGCGCCTGCGACGCTCTTCTTCCTCTTCGCGACGAGCCCATTCCTCATCGCGCTGTCGACGGCGTTCAAGCATCTCTTCCTCTGTCTCTTCATGCTCCTCTTCGGGCTCTTCTTCTGCAAGGGGTTCTTCCCAGAACGGTTCTTCTTGCACAGGTTCAACCGGCTGCTGCTCTTGTGGAATCAATGAAACGCTCACTCCACCAGAGAGATTGCGACGGCGGCGCTCGGATTCGATCATCATCAATTTCCGTTCAAATTCGGAGCGAGCGCTCGAGAAACTTGAGCCTTGGACGGGTGCTCTAAGGCCATCTGCAACCATGCCCTGGCGCACTTCGAGCGCTGCATCACGACGAATGAGGATAAACCAGACACCGAGAATAAAGCCACCACCGAGGATGGCCAAAACCAGAATAGAGCCTGTGTCCATGTTTGTGGAAGACATACTGTGTCTTTTATCATTTGCTTCCTTTATTTCATGGCTGCATGCATGCAAAGCATTGAATGTGTCAAGCATCTCGTCAGACCATGAACAAGTCCGAACGGCTTGCAGCACTTCTTCCGAATGGACGAGGCGTATGGATTCCAATCGATCATGGCATGTCGGATTATCCATGCGATGGATTGGAGGATACCGAAGGCCTCATTCGAGGTTTGATTTCTGCCGGAGTCAATGCCATCGTTGCACAGAAAGGTGTTGTAAGCCACTACAGTCACCTTTGCGAGGGGACTGACACCAACATGGTGATTCACTTTTCAGCGTCAACTCGCCATGGAGGCCCTGATGCTTCTCGAAAGGTCTCGGTTGGTCAAGCCTCTGAAGTTGTTTCAAGAGGAGGCTTTGCTGCTTCTGCTCAAGTCAACATCGGATCGGATGGAGAGGCAGATATGCTGGAAGCACTCGGCGAATTGACGACACTTTGTCATCACCTCGATTTGCCAGTACTAGGCATGGTTTATGCCCGTGGTCCAAATCTCAACATCGTTGATGGAGATACAACCAACGGCGTCGCTCATGCAGCTCGAGTTGCGTTCGAAATCGGTTGTGATGTTGGAAAAACAACGTGGACGGGTGACGAAGATTCCTTCGCTCGCGTCACTGGTGCAGTACCGATTCCACTGCTCGTCGCAGGTGGAGCAAAGACCAACACACGTGACATGCTCAAAATGGTCGAGAGGGCAATGAACAACGGTGCTGCAGGTGTATGCATGGGACGACAAGTCTTCGCTCATGAACAGCCAGAAGCCGTTGCAAGAGCCCTCGTTCTCATCGTCCATCACGGCAAGTCTGCTTACGATGCTATGAATGAAGTTGGATTGTGAGTGAGCGTTATGGAAGTCTGGCTAAATGCACCTGTTTCAAAGAGGCATGAAGGCGTTGATGCCCTCTACTCCGTACAAAGTGGACCTGATATCTACAGCGACGATGGTGTGCTGTATCGAAACGGTGCAATCATTGGCGGTCATGTTCACATCGACTCTGCTGAAGCCCAAGCAAAGGCACGCAGCCTTGCAGGAAGCGTTGAGTGGATTCTTCTTACCTTCGAAGATTGGTCCATGATTCCAATCGAGAACGTCATCGCAGCGGCCGAAAGCACGCCTACCAAAATTGCAGCTCAAATATTGAAGCCTGTTGAGGCACAGGGAGCGGCTTTCGCACTGGACATTGGCGTCGATGCATTGCTTTGCGCAGAGGATTGCTTAGAATCTGCTCTCATCGTCAAATCAATTCGTCTTGCGGAATCGACCTCAGAGGATTCTTTTCATGAGGACTGTGAACAACAAATCGACCTTTCCTTGATGACCATCACCGACATACAAGAAGGACATTCAGGTGATCGTGTATGCGTTGATTTGCTCTCAATGCTGGAAGAAGGTGAGGGAATGCTGGTTGGCTCAACTGCGAAAGCATTCGTCCTTATTCATGGTGAAACGATTGCCTCCAAGTATGTTCCAACGCGCCCGTTCCGTGTCAATGCTGGGAGTGTTGATGCGTACACGTACATGGCTGATGGAACGACGAAATATCTGAGCGAATTGGCTTCAAGTGACGAGGTACTCATCACGAGAAACGATGGAACATCACGTATAGCAACCATTGGCCGAATGAAAATCGAGACTCGGCCATTTATTCTATTGAGGTTTAAGGATGAAAATGCTAATGAAGGACATGTCTTCATTCAACAAGCGGAGACGGTTCGCTTGGTTTTACAAAACGGAAAGACTTGTTCGGTGACAGACCTTTCCGTAGGTGACTGTATTTTCGGTCACTCCTTCACGTCAACACGTCATGTTGGACAAAGCATCTCAGCACCGTCTGAGGAGCGTTAACGAATGGCTGTCTTGGGACAAGGATCGGCTCATGGTGCATGCAGTCTTCTCCACGCAGCAGGTACCGGTTACGGCGCAAGCATGGCCCTTGACCTGCCAATTTTGGTCCGAGTTCTCGACAAGAAGAGCAAACGTGATGTCCACGACAATGATGGACTTTTGCCACACATTGTAGCTGCTTGGATGGCAGCTGGGCACGAACTGCCCATTGAGCAAGAGAGTCTTCACTGGGCCGTCCAATCAAAAATTCCTGCACGTGAAGGGCTGAAATCATCTTCCGCACTCTGTGTTGCTGCAGTTCGAGCGCTTTGTGATTCTACTGATACAGCACTTGAATTGCATGAACTCGTTGCCATCGCAGTCGATGCGCAACTTCGTGCAGGTATTACGCTTACAGGGAGCATCGATGATACATGGGCCTGTGCGAGTGGTGGCTGGAAGTTGATCAATGCAAACGAAGCTGATGTTGCCCAAGGCGTTTTACTGGAAGGCAATGGTCCAGCAAGCGAGGATTGGATGGTGCTCTTGGTCTCTCGAGGACCAAGAGAAACTCGCCCTGGACTGGAGGACTTTCTTCCACATCAACAACACTTCATTCAAGCACTCAACGCCATCCAAGATGGAAATGAATTGGTCGCATTGACCCTCAATGGTCGAGGTGTTATCGGAGCAACAAGGGATCATAAAGCTCGTATTTTGGCCAACGATGCACTGGTTAATGGTGCTCGTGCAGCAGGTCTCAGCGGGTCAGGAACAGCACTTGTGATTGTGATTCCAGTCCAATTGGAGGGTGTCATCCAGCGCCTCAAGATGTGGTATGAAAACAAACATCCTGAGTTCACTCTCATTGAAACCCGGTTTAAGAATCTAGAGAATTCCGAGTCCGAGGAGTAAGGCTCAAGTTCTTGAGTACGTGTTGGTTGGAAGGATTTGAGCCCAATGAAAATGCGCCTAGGGGAAACCCTGTCTGTGACATTGTTTGGCGAGAGCCACGGTCACTTGGTCGGAGCCTTATTGGAAGGTGTACCATCTGGACTTCCGATCGATGAGGAGCGCATTGCTCAACGTATGTCAACACGTAGACCTGGTGGTCACTTTGCAAGCAAACGCAAAGAAGACGATACTGTTGAATTGCTTGCAGGTGTCCATGAGGGATTTGCGACAGGACAACCCATTTTGATTCAAATTCGAAACAAGGATTCCCGGGAAAGCGATTACAGTTTCATTCCAAACCATCCAAGACCCGGTCACCAAGATCTTTTGATGCATCTACGAACTGGAGGGTTTGCAGACTTGAGAGGAGGTGGCTCTTCATCCGCTCGATTAACGGCGGGACTTGTTGCTGCTGCGGCAATCGTCGAACCTCTGTTGGAGGGCATTCGGGTTGATGCGCACGTTGGTGCCATCGGTACAATCGAATCTGCACGAATCGACGATTGTCCCGAGGAATGGGAAAATGAATTGTGTGAACAATTGCGATGCCGTGACCCACACGTCGTTGAATCGATGAAAGCGGAAATCGAACGCATTCGAAAGGAACGTAACTCAATCGGTAGTAGAGTCGATGTGCTCGTATCGAATCTACCATTCGGCCTCGGTGAACCTTGGTTCGATGGACTTGAGCCGGCCTTAGGCCGAGCCTATCTTTCGATACCAGCAGCACGTGGCGTAGCGTTCGGACGTGGATTTGGAGCCGTACACATGACTGGACTGGAGCACAACAATCCTTGGGGCGGTACCAAAGACAACCCATTCCAGGAAGGCGAGCAACCTGACGGTAGCATTGCAGGATTGACATCAGGTTCGGATGTTTTCGCACAAATAGCATTCAAGCCACCCTCAAGTATTGCTCATGAACAAACCACGTTGGACCTCTCCGACGGAGAGAAGAAGCCTCTTGTTGTCAAAGGCCGGCATGACCCCGTGCTTGGACCGAGAGCAGTGAGTGTTGCGAAGGCAATGACGACGTTGGTCCTTTGCGACCTTCTCATGAGGAAACGTGATGCTTTGTGAAGGGCCGTATCATTCACAAGTTTGGTGGTTCATGTCTTCGTGAACCCGATGATATCGAGAAGATCGCTGAAGTGATTCGTGGCGATGAACAGGCGATTCTGGTCGTTTCAGCATTGTGGGGTACAACGGACCGGTTGTATCGTGCTGCAAAAGATCCTCGATATGCGGGGCGATTGGTACAAGATTTGTCCAAACAACATCTTCGTTTTGCACCCGGTCTCGATTCGTCAAAAAACGCACACCTGTTTTCGATGGTTCTCCATAATCTCAAGGACGCCTTGCGTTTGTTAGCTCAACATCCGAAGGACCAATCTGCAATGAACAACCTTCTCGCATCCGGTGAACGTTTGAGTGCCCTTGTGGTCGCTCATCGCCTGCAAGAATACGGATTTGATGCGTACCCATTGGGTGCGGAAGACATCGGGATTACGCTCGATGGGAACTTTCAAGCGAGTCATGTCGATCTTCAGGCCTCGAGTATCAAACTCAATCGAGACACGCTCCATGGAACTCCTGTTATCACTGGATGGTTTGGTGAAGGTCAGAACAAGGAAATCGCCATCTTGAGCAGAGGTGGTTCAGACCATTCTGCAACCGCTATTGCGAATCTTGTCGAGGCTGATAAGGTGATTCTATGGAAAGATGTACCAGGCATCTACAGCATCAATCCGAGGTGGGGTATTCGCTCGGAAACAATTCCGTATCTCAATTATCAAGAAGCGATTGAATTGTCCCTCATGGATACACCGGTTCTGCATCCTTCGACCATCGAACCGTTGATTGAACCAAACATCCAGTTGGAAGTACGCCACCTGTATCATTCCAATTATGACGAAAAGACGGTCATTGGTCCTGAACTTCCAGAGAAGGAGCTCAAAGCCGTTGGCTGTCTTCCGAATGTGATCAGCCTAGGATTCTCTCATCATCCCGTCGATTCACATCAACGTCAACTTGTGAAGATTCTTGGAGAATTGGCCAAAAACGAGGTCCATTGGTGGGGATTGGAGTCCCGATTAGGTGATTCGAGGCTCATCGTGTCTCAGCATGACATGCATCGAGCATCAGCCATTTTCGAACAATTCAACATTGATGCGAATCATCATCAGCACCTTGGATTGCTCTCATTGATCGGTTGCAAGGAAGCTGATGTGGATGCAATCAACACGCTCTTCGATACCACTGAGTTCGAACTCTCATGGCTCAATCAAACTTCATCTGCAGCCAGAGTTGCCATTGATGGGGAAGATTTGAGTGAAGCGTTGCAACTCTTGCACGCTTTGATTCAGGAGCAAAACACATCCGTTGCTCAGCAGTCTTAACTTCATTCATCGTTGCCTTCTCGGCGCTTCTGAATGTAGGTTGGCAGGTCAAGAGCGAACAGCCCTCCAACAACGATGAAGACGAAGAGTGTGCCAAGTGCGACACCATAGACAGAGCCGAGTTCGACCGATTCACTGAGTCGTGTTGCCGTATCTTCTGAAAGAATTCCAACGATCCAAGGCAGAATGGTGTTGGCAGAGAGGACCAGCGTTGCAAGAACGGTAGCAACGATTGGGTTGATGATGAGAGAGCGATGATACTTGCCCACGATCTTCTTTGGATTCATGACGTAGACTTCGTTCGTTCGAATGCTCGTATCGAGCATTGAGTAACGCATGACACCGTTGGACAGCTCGAAGTACATGATGAGCAGAACCGAGTAGATAACGACCAAGGAAGCAAGAATCGTGGGACTATCTGCAAGACCAAACAAATCGTTGACACTTGTTTTCGAGGAAGCAAATCGCATGATAGCGAGAATGAACAGGAGATACGAACCGAGCATGTAGCGAGCGTCTCGCTGGTAAGCGCCCCAGAAACCAAGTCCTGTAGCACCAGTAATGATACCGATTTGGAACAGCAAAGCGAGGTCAGCACTTCCGAGAAGCATGAACCAGATGGTTCCTTCAGGAGGTGAAATGATGTACGTAAGGAGTGCAAGTCCAACGAGAATGACATATACGCCAAGTTGCATGTTCTGAACGAACTTGTCCGGTGGTAGGAATTTCATCTTTGGAACGATTGGACCACCAATGAGGCTCTCAATGAACGAAGGCATTTCCAACTCTGGAATTGCATCCTTTGGAATTTCTGAGCCAATACCGGCCTGTCCTGCAGCCTTCTTTCGGCTTGGAGCAGATGATCGTACGACTTTACCGTCGTACAAGTGAGCCGTATCTGAAGATGGTTTTCGCATGGTCATCGTCTCACCTCAGAATCCTCGTGCACCTGCAAGTGCGGTTGATAGAAGCATATCTGGCTCCCAATCCATGATGTTGACACCGAGGCCACGGAGTTCTCCAATCAGAACGTCGCGCTCGGTCTTCATGACTTCATAGCCGGTTCGATCAAGACGCTTTGCGTCAAATTCAAATTCAAGCGATGAAGGTGAAAGAACCGTCACGTCAAAGTCACGGGCGCGGAAGTCGCGAAGTGCGTTGACGATGGTCGGGTCATCCTCCAAATTGGATAGGAAGATGATTGGACTACCTTTGTTGATGTGTGGCAGAATTCGGTTGACAACAACCTGCAGTGGAATGTTGCCTCGAGCAACAGCACCTGCAAGCTTGGTGAGAATCACGTAGAGTTGTTTCTTACCTGTGTCACGATCGACGCTGACAACCTCATCGCCGTAAACAACAACACCAACAGAGTCGCGTCGTCCGAGGAAGTACTTGGCAAGTGATGCTGCTGCACGTGTTGAGTAAACCAGTGCATTTCGGCTAACTGGACCGGTTTCACTGACTGCCCGAGAATCGATGATGATGATGACGTCGGATACAGCGTCACGTTCACGTTCGTTGACCATCAATTTACCAGAACGTGCATATGCACTCCAGTTGATGGCACGGAACGAATCTCCTTCGAAATACTCACGCAGTGAGTAAAACTCAGAACCGGGACCTGGTTGTCGAATGTTGACGGCTCCTGTGAAAATCTTTGGAACACGGGACTTGACGAAGGTGTCTTTGAGGTCTTCCATCTTCGGGAACACAAGGAAATCGTTGTAGACATGCATTTCTTTTTCCTTGTGGAACAGACCGAACGGATCTTGGACACGTACAGCAACGGGACCGATGCTGTAGAATCCACGGAGAGGGCACTCAAGCGTGTACTCAATGTAGGTCTCGCGACGAGGGCCGAGTTCCATCAAAATGTAGTTGGAACCTTCCTTAATTCGCATCACTTCTGGAACACGATCTCGAACTTCGAGAATCTTAGCGAGCCCAGAATTGTTCTGCATACGTAACGTCACGGTTAATTCACCATCTTCGAAGATACGTGAACCAGAGAGCTTTCGCATGGCGAGAACGCTGCCAAGGGCAACACCCTCCTCACCCGTCCACTCTTCTGCGCGTCGTCCACTGGAAGCGACGTCAGCATGGCCGCCAAAGAGGGCAGCCCACGTCAGGAACACAAAGATCACAACAGCAATTGTAACCAGTTGAGAATTCCTGAGCGTAAGGCCAAGAAGGTACATGGCTACGGCCATGCTTCCTAGCATTGCTGATTTACGACTCCACATCCGAGAACACCTCTAGTCAAGTATGATTCAACGGTATCAAACGGTAGGTACTGGAACTTCTCGAAGAATGCTTTGCATAACTTCACCAGCCTCAAGACCCTTGATTTGATGCTCAGGCTTGAGAATGATTCTGTGCGCAATTGCAAGTTCTGCAATCGACTTGACATCATCAGGCGTTACAAAGTCACGGCCACGCATAGCAGCTGCTGCACGTGCAGTCTTGAGCAATGCTTGGGAACCACGAGGCGAGGAACCGACGAGAACACGAGGGTCCTCACGAGTTCGTGCGACAACTTCGACCATGTACATACGGATAGCTGGATCGACGTAGATGTCTTCACAAGCCTGTTGCATAGCGATGACACGCTGTGGGTCGGTGATAACATCGACATCGACAGCGTCCTTACCACGAGTGATACGTCGAGCGAGAATCTCGTCTTCATCAGCACGGTCTGGATAACCGACACTCATCTTGAACATGAAACGGTCAAGTTGAGCTTCAGGAAGTGGGTAGGTACCCTCTTGCTCGACAGGGTTCTGGGTTGCCATAACAATGAACGGAGCAGGGAGTTTGTGTGTAACGGTACCGATGGTCACTTGCTTCTCTTGCATAGCCTCAAGCAATGCAGCTTGCGTCTTTGGAGGAGCACGGTTAATCTCGTCAGCGAGGAGGAGGTTACAGAACAAAGGTCCTGGCTTGAATGTAAATTCACCCTTCTTTGCGTCGTAGATGTTGGTACCGGTAATGTCAGCTGGGAGCAAGTCAGGCGTGAATTGAACACGCTTGAAGTCACAACCGAGAGCGTCAGCAAACGTGTTGGTCATCAACGTCTTTGCCAATCCAGGATAATCTTCGAACAGGAGGTTACCATTGGAGAGAATGTTGATGAGAACGTTGTCGATGACGTGGCTCTTACCGATAATGACTTTCTGAACTTCTGCGCTGATCGCTTGTGCGATGGCGCCGACGGCGGAAAGTCGCTCACGGACTTCTGGGGTGCTTTGGTGCTTCGGCTGGGCCGGAGCGGCCGGTGCTGCAGGTGCGGCAGGCGCTACTGGTGCTGCAGGTGCGGCTGGTGCCGCAGGCATTGGTGCTGCAGGTGCAGGTGGCGCTGGTGCCGCTGGCGCTGCTGGCGCTGGCGCGGGCGGGGCTGCTGGTGGTGCGGGGGGTTGCATGTCATTTTCCTCCTTTTTTCTTCAGTTTCCCCAACGACGAATTAATGGGATGATTTCCCGTAGTTCTTCGTTGGAATAGGATCTTGCTGAACTGACCAGTTCAACAAGGCGTGGGTCACGGACCATCTGCATGATTTCTGCAGGGGTCTTGCGGGCGAATTCGTCTCGCGTGAGATCATTGAATTGCCGAACTTTCGACAGGAATGCTTCCCTTGTTCGGACTTGGTAGAGCGAGGTATCCAGTTTCGTAGGGCGTTCTCTGAAACGGGTCAAGTCGAAGACGTGTCGCCAGTTTTCTTTCTCTGGAACAACCATAATGGCAATAGCGAGGAGTGCGAATAAGTTGAGGATGATCAACCACTTGAGGTAAGCGTCACTGGTCAAGAGAACGACAGCACCAATGGCTTCGGTGAAGGGCTGCGTTGCGACGCTCGATACGTGACGGCTTTCATCAAAGACGATGTTGAACTCGTCTGTGTTTCGTGTGATTTGGAGAGAGAGTTCATCGTTGTCGAATTCCATCATGTCACGAATCAAAGCACGGAAGTAGAGTTGGTTTCCTTCCCATGCGGTGTCGCCCTGTGCGGAGACGAGTCCGTCAGGATCGGTATCCCAGCAGCTGTGCCCATTCTCAATGTAGATATCACCACATTGTTGCTTTCCTGTCAGGTCAGCATCGCCTGCGTCCCAAAGGTGGTTAGCGAAGACGGAGTGGTCTGAAACGAAAACAATGCTACCGGTCACGGAGACCTCACCAGAGTCTCCGTCGGATTTGGTATCGTAAGCATCGATGTTCGGGTAATCGATTCGTACGATGAGGTCGGTTTTCCCAGTCTTTGGATTTGCGACGTTGTTGATGTCGAAGCCTGAACGTGCGACAAACGCTTGGTCGCTTGCGGAGGCGAGAACACTCACCTCACGAGTATCGTCCTCTACATCCAATACCTGGATCGCAGTTGGTGAATGGAAGAGGACAGGCATACGACAGTTGTCTGTTACTCCTGCGGAGACTTCAGCCTCGGTACATGGCGTTCGAAGCGATGCCTCGTCCATGAGGTCCAAATCTTCGCTTACAGATGCAACGGACCACAATCGTGTGTGTTGAACGGGCATGCGAACGTTGGTGCTGTCGGTCACCTCGTAGAACCACTTGCTGTCAGATACAGGGGCATCAAAGTAGAGGACACCAAATTCTTCAGCAACTCGCTTTGCGTTGGTCGAGTTTGCCGCAAGAATGACCTTTCCGCCCTTCTCGGTGACGAAGTCATGGATCGCTTGTGCCTCTGCTGCATCGAATGGCTTCTCTGGAGCAGCGATGATGAGCATGGTTCGGTGAGGATCTTGCCAGTCGTTGACAAGCATTGGAGTTGACATTGTGTTGTAGATGGAGTACTTCTCACCAGACTTGCCGTCGTCACTGGTTCCGAGTGTATCCCGCATCTTGGAAAGTTGTTGGTACTGATAGTCACCTTCAGCATCACGAACATACGGAGAGAAGACGGTTTCCTTCGACGAGGAAGCAAGAACGATGAGGACAGTGGAAAGGAGAATGGAGACGACAAGTCCAACCATGAGTTTCTTCTCAACAGAGAGTTTTGTTTTCTCTGTTTCTGCCATATTTCCACCTCATTTTGCGGCAAGCGCAGTATGTTCTTTTCTTCGGAATCACGATACACACATAATGATTCTCCCTTGACGTTTAGAGAGGTTTTTATGACATCAAGACAATTTATTCACTGTCTAATCAGCAGACATCGAGCCGATTTCTGCGCAATAGAGCAAGCAATCCGAGCGAAATAATGACCGTTTGAGGACCCACTGCAGGTAGGGCCGAAGAACCGTCAGATTCCGAGCCCGAATTGGACGAACTTGAACCCGTGTCTCCATTGTTCGAATTTTGACTTTCCCCAGATGCATCAACATCGATTGAGAAGGTGACACTGCGTTCCATACCGTTCCCTTCTGAGGTCACGATCATGGTGACTTCACAAGTCTTGGAAGCGTGAGCAGTTGAAGGGGCGATGCGGAACGAGACTTCAGTAGGTTGATTTCCGTTCAAATCGGTTGGTTGAATCTGAGTGTTTTCTCCGCCCTCTAAGCCTTCGATTTCAAGAAGTGGGCAATTGCGAATGTCTGCCTCAATCTTGCTGGCAGCATCAACTGTGTTTCCCATGTTGTTGAGAATGAGCGTTTCTTCAATCCAAGTTCCTGCATCGACTGAGCTCGCGACCAAGGAGACTTCTGGGAGAAGTTTGTGATATCGAGGGACATTGAGGTCCGCTTCAATCTCCTTTGGAGAACCAGCCCCTCCAGCAGCGCTTTCTTCAGCGGTCACAATCATGCTTATCTTCTCGCTTGGAGAATGACTTCGCACCTTTTCAGCATCCGAGGTACTCAATTCAATCGAGAAGGTTTCATTCGATTGGGAGCCTATAGAGATCGATTCCGAGTAGGATGTTTCGAGAACATCGATGTCGTTCTCAAATTCAACGGTAATGGTCAGGCTCAGTTCATTGATTCTTGGGTTGTCAACATAGAAGACCAATGTATCTTCAATCTTCCATTTATCGCCATCCAATTGCAAATCGTAACTTGGCTCCACATCCGTATCCCAGCCAATTTCCCATTCATTGTTGGCAGGGAATTGAGCATGGCCGAGTGGCAACAATGCGACAAGGATACATGAAATAAGCAAACAAGCAGCCTTTTTCATGTTCAATCACCAAGAATTTCTCGAAGACTGCGCTTCGCTAGAACTCGAACCATCGATTTGCGATATCGCGGAGGCAGCGCAGTATTGTTCACTGGTTTGATGGATTTCATAATCGCTTCAGAGAGTTGTGGAACATATTCCTTCGAGAAGGAGGTCCCGAGTGCATCAACTTCCTCTTGGTGCGAGCGTGGGATGGATTCCAATGCTGTAGAAGCAACTCGAAGTGAGGAGGGATCACCCACAATCCACGAGGATGCAACACCTGCCTCAGGGAAATCCCACGATTCTCGAACTCTGAGTTTCTTGTAAGAGCCCGTTCTGTTTGCAACGTTCTCTGGGAAGGTGACCTTGAGAACAAATTCACCTTCTTGTAGTACATTTCGAGTAATTCCATCGAGTTGGAAGAACTCGTCAACAGGTAGACTTCGTGGCCCGTTTGGACCGATGATGTGGATGGTTCCTTCAAGCACCATCAGGGATGGTGCCAGGTCGCCTTGATAGGTTGCGACGCAGAGCGTGTTTTGATTTGGAATCACTCGACAATCCGAACCCGTTCCACAATCTTCCTTGTGACACCAGTCGATTGAACGGCGCCAATCTTCGCTTTGATTGAACCAGAAACAGCGCGTGTCTAGGCAAATGTTCCCTCCAAGTGTTGCGTTGTTTCGAATCAACGATGAAGCGACTTTGCTAGCAGCAGATGCGATGAGCGGGTGCACATTTTCCGAAGTCGTCAATGCACCCAATCGTGCCATGGCACCAATTTCGTGCATGGAGATGGTGTCGAGACCTGGAATGTTTGCGAGAGAAACCACATGTGTCTTGACGTTGATGTGCCACTTGTAGTTCGGTAGCAAATCGGTACCACCTGCGACCCAGTCAAAGGATTCTTTGTTCGCAAGGAACGTTGCTGCTAATTCGCAGGCTTCCTCAACGGTCTTCGGGTGGTGGAGATTGAATGGAGGCATCAACATCATTGGTCACCTCCCATTTGGCGTTGCTCCTTCTTCAGCCAAGCCTTTCCTGCAAGGCCAAGTTCAGCCAACTGCTCAGGCACGGGTTCAACAGCGGATTTCCATCCCTCGACCTGATCTTCGAGCGGTCGGTCTGGATCGAAACCAAACAACACGCCGTTGACATATGCGCTGGTATCTTCGCTACGCTGTCGGCGACGGTCACGCTCCTTATGCTCTTGACCGCGTGCAACCAGTGCTGCTTGCAAGGGGCTATGCTCCAAACGAGGAGAAGGAAGTTCCGTTTCATCGATACCACCAAGCGATTTCGTCTTCGCAGAGATGGCTTTCCAAACAACATCCGGCGTGAGCGGTAGTTCGCGAATGCGAACACCAATGGCATCGTAGACTGCGTTTACCACAGCAGGCAGAATTGGCAAGAGAGGTCCTTCACCAGCTTCCTTTGCACCGAATGGCCCTTCTGGATCTGATGATTCAACAATGATTGGTGTTACATGAGGCATTTCATGAACGGATGGGATTTTGTATTCTAGGAGATTTGGATTTTGCAAATGTCCTGTCCGTCCGTACACCATCTTCTCGGAAAGGACTTGGCCGAGTCCCATGTGACAGGAACCGATGATTTGTCCCTCGACCGCTAAGGGATTGAGTGCCTTGCCACAGTCATGTGCAGCCCAAACATTGGTACACGAGACGAGGCCTGTTTCAACATCAACATCGACTTCTGCAACGTAAGCAGAGAACGAATATGCTGGAGCAAGTCCTGCTGCTGCACCTTTGTGAACGCCACCCATTGGTGGTGATCGGTATGCTCCGCTTGAAATAAGCGAACCCTTGTCTTCTTGCGCCTTGTGAAGTGCTTCGAGGTAGGATACGCCAACAGCGGGGTCGTGCTTGTAGTAAATTCGACGATCGTTGAGAACGAGAACATCAGGGTGATATCCCAACATTTCCCAAGCCGCATTGAGAAGTTTCTCGCGAATGTCAAGTGCTGCTCGAATCGCAGCATTGGCGTTCATGAAGGTTACACGACTCGAGTAAGAACCGAGGTCAACGGGACTAGTGTCACTCTCATGCGATCGAACGTGAATCATCTCAATAGGAAGAGCAAGTACTTCTGAAACAACTTGTGCAATCGCTGTGGTCGAACCCTGTCCAATGTCCGCAGCACCTGTATGAACCGTTACACCTCCATCCATGTCGATTTGAATGTGAACGGTTGCATGTGGGAATCGATTTGGGTCCCAGTGAATTGGTAGACCCGAACCCGAAATGAAGAAACCACAGCCAATTCCAATTCCTTTTCCGAGTGGCATTTGCCGGAACTTTGTGTCCCAATCCGAACCTTCTCGAACGCGCTCAAGCGCTTCTCGCATGCCGTTTGAAGTGATGCGGAAACCAGAGATGGTTCGGCTGTGCGGAGGAAGCAAATTCGCCAAACGTAGGTCGATTGGATCAACTTGCATTTGTTCAGCCATTTCATCGAGACCGACTTCAACTGCACAGCGGGTATTGACAGCCCCGTGCCCACGCATGGCGCCGCTTGCTGGTTTGTTCGTCCACACACGAGCACCAGTGTAGTGGAACGAACCGAGTTCGTACGGAGCAGTTGCGAGAACACCGTTGTAGTACGATGTGACATGGCCGAAGGAGGCAAATCCGCCTCCGTCAATCAGTGCATCGATATCAAAGCCTGAAATTCGAGCCTCTTCATCTGCCGTCATCTTAACTTCGATGTAACTTGGGTGTCGGCCTCGATTAATCCAATAGACCTCTTCTCGCGAGAAATTAATTCGAACTGGACGCCCTGCTTTGCGTGAGAGAATGGCTGCACACATCTCGTGCGGGAATGGGTCGGATTTGCCACCAAATCCCCCACCAACGAAGGTGCGAATGACGTTGATTTGGTGCATCGGAACTTCAAGGACCGTCGAAAGTGCTCGATGTGCATAATGCGGCACTTGTTGCGGAGTGTAGAGTTGCAAACGACCGTTTGGGTCCCAGTGGGCAACGACTGCGTGAGGTTCCGTGAATCCGTGATGTACACCTTCCATTCGCCACTTTCCATGAGATGAAGCGGTTGGGTCATCGACGAGACTACGATCGCCGAATTCTTGGAATACACGCTTCTGAACATTGGTGGTTCCAACGTGATACTTTCCACGCCAATGAATTGGTTCGTCTTGGTCTTCCAACCCTTTTCGTGGATCGAAGACTGGGTCAAGAACTTCCCACTCAATCTCAAACAGATTGAGTGCTTCCATGGCTGTCGCTTCATCAACGGCTGCCACACAGGCGACAAGATCACCCACATGGCGTACTTTCTCAACGGCCATAGCGTGTTCGTCTTTCGTTACAGGCAACACACCGAATGTGTTTGGTGCGTCGGCTCCTGTGGCTACTGCAAGAACGCCCGGGAGGGCTTCAACCTTTGAGGTGTCAATGGATTTGATTTTGGCATAGTGATGCGGTGAACGAAGAATCTTGCCAATGATTTCATTCGGAAGACGGACATCGTCGCCGTACCATGCTTGTCCAGTTACTTTTGCGTGAGAGTCAACGAGTGCTCTTGGTTTTCCAACTTCCGTACCCGTTCGGTATCTGTCGTGAATGTGGGATCCAGCTGGCTGAGGCTCTTTTCCGCCAACAGATTCTGGGATGGAATCGAGGTCACGAGGAGCCATGGTTGGCCGAGAGCCACCCGAGCCTGGCGGAGGGAACTTCTGCTTCCCTGCTACACGCTTTCCGTCCTTTCGGACTTCACCCGAAGATGCACCTGGTTGTTGACGATATCCTCCAGCCATGAAATCACCTCGCATGACCAGGTGGCATCGATGGTTCATCAGGCCCTTCTGGGTGTGGATTTGGATGAGGGTCACTTGCTGGAGATGGTGTAGGCGCATCGCCTCGCTTGATTTCTGCGGCAGCTTCTATAGAATCTAGAATTTGTTGATAGCCAGTGCATCGGCAAAGATTTCCTTCGATCGCACAAGCGATTTCATCACGTGTTGGATTCTCGTTTTCATTGAGAAGTGCTTCAGCACTCATGAGGAAACCCGGTGTGCAGAATCCACACTGAGAGCCACCATGTGTTGCAAAACATGTTTGAATCGGTGCGAGATGTGCGCCATCTGCAAGCCCTTCAACCGTCGTAATTGTTTGACCTTCGACTTGACCGGCTAGGCACAAACAAGAGAGACGAGGCTCACCATCGATGAGGACGGCACAGCAACCACATGTTCCCAAGTCGCAACCTCGCTTCACACCCAGCATACCTACTTCATCACGAAGAACGTCGAGCAAAATGGCATTGGATGGAGCGATAGCTTGGACATCTTGTCCGTTAACTGTCGCAGACCAAATCGTCTTCGGTGCAGATGGAATCATCGTTACGTATTCTTTTCCGACCATGTTTCTCACCTTGTGAACTCCGTCTATGAATGTAGGGTATCACTCCAATCCATAGATTATGCCTTCTCTTCCCAGAATGGGTTTTCAGACAAATCGGAATCGACTGCATCAACGATTTGAGCATCGAGGTATGACTGGAGGTCCTTACCAGCAAGCGTTCCTTCCTCTCGACTCGAGATGGTCGAAATCAAAAGGAGAACGGCAAGGAAGAGGATGATTCCACCGACTGAAACGGCCGCAATCGTCCCTGCTGAGAGTCCATCTTCAGAACTCGGCATCGGCGGGTTTGTATCATCGTCCATGACCATAATCTCTGCTGTAACAAGTGGCGAAGCGGAGGTCGTTCCGTCTTGATATTGAACACCTCGCAGCGAAATGGTATGATTGCCCATGATGGCGATACCCGGAAGATGCTCGATCTGGTGAATGATGTCAATGATGGACAATTCTCCAGACGGGTCTCCTGGCTCATACGTGTGAATGTTGGACCAATCGTCGCGCAAATGATTGCTTCTCCATTGGACTGTTTCCATGTTTTCACTGACCTCGAAGACGATGCTGTCACCTCGTTCGAGATGAATTCGATTGTCGAGTGTTGCTGGTGTCGAAATGGTTACGCTGATGTTTGAGTTGAATACGTAGTCACGCTCAGCCGCTTCGAGCAACGCATCAAGGGCTCGGACCTCTCCGTGACCGTAGACGTTGTTCTGCCGATTCTTTGGAATCAAATCCTCAGCGCACGGCTCGTTTGCACCCATGTAGTGGCACTGCCGATAGGTTGCAGTCTCTTGCATAATGTTTCGAATGTCGAACGGTGACAAATCCGGATTCGCTTGCAACATCAGTGCCGCTACACCAGCCGCACCAGGAGTGGCCATGCTTGTACCACTAAAAGCGACGTAGCCATCACCAGTGTTGTGAGCGACCGACATGACATCGGAACCGACATAGGCGATGTTTGGCTTGATTCGCCCTTCTTCAGTCGGCCCTTGGCTACTGTAGATGGCAATGCTTGAGTCCTTGTCCAAAGCGCCGACTGTAATGGCATCCTCAGCGCTACCCGGTGTTCCGATCTGTGCAGAGAAGGCACTGTTACCAGCAGCGATAAACAGAGCAATTCCTGCACGAACCATTTCATTCGCATAGCGATTGACGCTGTCCTCTTCGGATGAAGTCCATTCGATTGCACCAGGTCCACCAAGGCTCATCGATGCTGCTCGGATATTGAATTCGTATCGCTTTTCAACGGTCCATTCCATTCCTGCCATGACGGTTGCAAAGGAACCGCTACCACCTGCATCGAGAACTTTGACACCCACCAAGGAAGCCTGTGGCGCCATGCCAGGATGGTCGTAGGTTGGGGCACCCGTTCCTGCGGTTGTCCCTGCACAGTGGGAACCGTGTCCTTGGTCATCGTATGGGAAAATCTCGGTCCCGTTGGTCAAACTTGGATTGTTAACTGGGTCGTAAAATGCAATGACTTTCGGGTCGTATGTGGTTGGATCGTCGTCCTGATCGTCAAGACTGGAGTGGTTCCCGTCAATACCTGTATCGATGATTGCCACAGTTGTGCCTGAGCCGTCGTAACCCGTCTCTGCCCAAGCTGTATCAACACCATGTAGGACAGCGGCATCGCCGTTCGTGACCGAGAGGATGCCATCAAGTTCGAGCATGACAACCCCAGGGAGTTGAGATGCTTCAAGGACGTAACCGACTGGAACTCGGCCAGCGAGCGCATCGATGCCTTTCAGTGTCCATTGATGACGGTACTCAACAGCCTCCTCAAGCATCTTGATTTCAGCATCGCCAGGTGTGAATGAGAAGTCAATGATCAACGGAAGCGTCTTGTCCTCGTCGAGGAAAAGCGGGTTCTTTTGATGCACCTCGATCATGTCTCCAATGCCATTCCCGTCACGGTCGACGGTTGTTTCAACCCACCAGCCTTCTTCGCCTGAATCTTGGTTGGATTCCAAAGGTACTGTAGCGAGAACTGTGGGTAACACAAACATGGTGAGACAAAGGATTGTTAGCGTCAATCTTGTTGACTTCGCACGGGCCATGTTTCACCCAAGAAACACTATTGTTTGAAGTCTTTCAATTGGAGTGTTAAGAAATGAACATGAATTGCTACTAAAGTCATTAATGCTGGGTGTTAATTTATATCTTTAGTGATGCCAACAAGCATTGATTCAAATGCCTGCACCACAGAGAAAACCCAAGCAAATGGTCTCAATTGCAAACGATGCAATCTTTGCAAAGGAAGAGGAAGAAATTCCATTCAAGCCAGTGATTGTTCGTGCCCCAGGACATACCAACGGAGATTCACTCGAACGTTTTACTGAGATAACGATGTTCGGCGTTGCGATGCTTTTCATATGGGGAGGGTTGTTTGGAATTGCCTTCGCAGATGGCGTCGGGGAGGAGAAATTCGCATACCTTTTCGGAGGAGGACTACTTTCGGCAAGTATTGCTCTCTTTATGGTAGAGTTGCAGGCAAAAAAGAACGATTACCAACTGATGATTTCACAAAACTATCTACTTGGCATGTCTTTCTTCTTCATGGCAGTTGGAACACTTTGGGGCATCCGATATCTTGCAGGTTACTTCACGCTATCTGAATTTGAGTTTGATGGAAGCAAATTCACCATGCTAGGTTCTGTAGATGATTCTACTGGTGAATTTATTGCAAGTGCGAACTTAATCTACGCACAGAGTCTTGGTGCCTTCGGGATGTGGCTCGCTCACCGCAAGATCCTCGAGCGTTACAAAGGCGACACATCATTTGGATGGGCTGTTGCTAGCTACATTCCGCTCGGATTGTTGCTTGTTGGTGTTGGAACCTGGATTGAGTGGGCTGAGTACGAAGTATCCTATCCTCTTGGGACTGCAATCGTTGGATTGTGTGCACTTGCCATGTACAGCGCATTGATGTCGAACAAATCGATCAATTTCGCTGTCGTCAGCGTCGTATCAGGCATCATTCCAATCATCTATGAAATTCTTAATGAAAACGCACCCACCGGAGGAGAAGGTGGAGCGCTTTCACTCCTCATCTTCATCATCATCATCCAGGGATACTTAGCAGGAAATGAACGATTAAAGCAGACATTGGCAGAAAAAATGTCCTTCTTCATGATCGGTGTTGTTGTTGTTGCTATGCTCATGGCGAGCTTGGAGAATCTCAATCTCATCATTGGCCCACTCAAGCCAACTGAAATCGGAAGCGGAAGTGCTGCGACGGTCTTGACGTTACCTGTTGCGCTTTGGATTACTGTCCTCTGCGCCTACTTTCCTGCAACACACAGAAACAGAGTCCCCGCAATGCCGATTGGACTTGCGTTCTCGTTGTGGACGCTGGATGGTGATGAAGCGATCATCCCTTGGGTCATCGCATTGGTCATGATTTCCTACATGCTGTTTGCTGCAAAAGCAACACGAAAGTGGGTCGCAAATTTCACCATGTCAGCACTCTCCTTCTCGTACCTCTTTAGCGATCAGATAGGATATGGTGTCGATCAAATCGAGATGGACATCGCGATTGCCATCGGGATCGTTGTTATCGCTGAAACGGCAAGGAGATTGGACAAGATTTCCATTTGGAACAGTGTTCAAACGGTCACATTCATTGCACTCAGTTCGACCATCTTGGATTCTGAATACTGGTTTGTCACATGGATCTTCGTGATTTATCTCCTCGGCATGGTCTACGAATCAATGCTACGAGCACGAGGTAAGGACGACATCGAACGTCGAAATTCGACATTGGCTCTCATCACGGCCCTAGCCGTGAGCACTGGTTTGCTCTTGACTGGCAAACTCGACATTCCGGATTCCTACCAAATCTCGGCTTTGAATGGAGTTTCGCTTGAGTTCGTACTGCTTGGTCTCATTGTATACGGTCTGTTTAACACCGTACGCGATGTTGAAGTGGACATCGGGCAATTGATGTCTCTGCTCGAATTGAAAGCAGCTGGCACTTATAGCTACGATTCGGAAACAAATGCATGGTACATCAAGGAAGTTGATGATGCCGATGTTTTCACTGACAGTTCAATTGGATCCATAGGCCGTATATCGATGGCCTTCTCGCTTCTAGCCATCACGATTGGTATCAGCATGCTGAACCCGGATGTATTGGTCGGGGATGCGTTCTACCTGGTAGGTTTGTATGCCATTCCAATTGGTCTTGTCATGTGGGAAATCAAATCCATGGATGTCATCTCTTCACAGAGCAGAATGATTGGTGCCTTCATGCTCCTCATCGTTGCAGCCTCTTCCATTCCACTCATGTTCAATGTTGAACACACGGATGGCTTATTCAAGGCAGGAATCCTGTACGACATCATCTTCCTTTCTGCACCAATTGGTGCGTTTGTTCTCATCAACAAGCGAGGTCTAGATCGAGATCATTTGAGTCGGCCAGCAGACCAAGTTATGCTCTGTGTTTTGTTGGTCATTGGAATGCTCGACCAATCTGGCGGTCTGCTCTTCCTTAGCATGTACGGGCTTGTCTCGATTACAGCCATTCAGTATCGACATCATGGCGTGACGCTCTTGGCTCCTCTTGCAACCATCTCGATGTATTGGACCTACGACCATGGTCTTGCTCATGCCTTCCTCGATTCGTTCTTCGACAATCCCAATGACATCACCGAAATCAGAATCCTTTGGTTTACTCGTGTGACTGGAATGCTTGTCGCAGCGCATATGCTGATGCCACTTGCATGGAGCGTTCGAGATGTCCAAAGCGATGAATACGTGGACAATCCGTTCCCATGGTTCTTGCCAATGATTTGGTTCTTGTTCGCCATTTGGGCCGTTCTTCCATCGGCGTCTTGGTTGCCACTGGTCGCTTGTATCTTCGGTATCGCCAATGCATGGGTACGTGGAGATGTCAACCTGATGCCACTCCTTTCAGTTGGAATCATTTTCTCGTTTATGATCGGGTTCGCTGATGGAGGGTACTTCACAGGAGACATCCTTGGATACTCGATGCTGTTCTCAGGTGTGATCATTTACGTTCTCTGGCTGGCAGAAGCCTATGGCATCATGCGCATGAATGTCCAAGATGAGGAACGGCTGGAAAAGCTCATGCCATACTCTTTGGACACACAATTACGCTTTTTGGCCATCTCAACGCTCCTTCTTTCGTTCGATGTTGTCAATGGCCTTGGCATGCTTGCTGGAAGTGGATGGGCCACCTATGAAGCCGTACAGAAGGGTGACAAAGTGTCTATTCTGTTCCTCCCTCTCATCGACGGGTTAACCGCAGCCAACCTCATCCATCAGTTCGAGGTTGGATCGGAGTCCTTGCGACAGTTCCTCATCGGAGGCATCTTCTTTGTCGAAGGTGCGGTCATGATTTACCTCTCATCGAAGACAGACCGAATCTATGATTCGAAGATTTTCACTTGGAAAGACGATGATGAGTTCTTTACCTTCATCGAGTACATGGGCTTCTCCGGAGTCGTCGCAGCATTGACCGGTGTCATTTACGCCTTTGGCCAGGATCAAACTGAGATTGCTTTCTTCTTGACTGCAGCCATCCTAACAGCTCTCGCCATTACTGGCTTTGATGAGACGCAAGCACAGGTTCGATGGCGACGTGGACTCGGCGTGTTTGGGTCCGTTTTGACAATGTTTAGCCTTTACATGTACTTGGATGCATCAGATGATGTCCTCTTCAGAAGTTTGACGCTTGTTCTCACTGGGTTGCTCGCTCTTGGCTACGGCTTCATGTACATGCAACGCCGTTCAATGTTCGACGTACAGGATGTTGTTATCCCTCAGGTCTTTGGAAATACTGTTGTTCCTCAGCAACCAGTTCCCGAAGCGTCTCCAGACGATGACAAAGGCGTGGAAGAAGATGACATGGAAGAAGATGTTGTAGAGGAATCTGACGACATCCAAGAGCATGAAATCAAGACTGAGTCAATGTCTGTTGAGGAGAAAGGCAGCACGGATGCTGAAGAATTGGAACTCCTCAAGTTGGGCAAGGAACTTGAAGAAGAGTTGAATGAAATCGCCAAGCCAATTGGTAAGGCAACGACAAACAACATCGGTTACATCGAAACGATGGAAGGATTTGATGTCCGTCTGCCAAAGGAATCGATTGAACAGATCACTCGAACCATTGCCATGACACCGCATGAAGGTTTCAAACCGGTTGTCCGTGTCAACATGCTTGGACAGATCGTGCTTGATTTCGAACCGTTGTGATTAATCTTCTCTGAAGATGGCTTCACGGTCGGAGACAAGAGCTTGGTCAGGTGCTGAAGGGTAAACACCCCAGTACGCCTCACGGGCTTCTTGATTGATGTTCATGCAGAGGACGACATCACCTGGTCGATTGTCCATTTGTTGCGTTCCATTCAGATGCATCAGCATAGGTTCAATGTTGGACATATTGACAACGCCCCAACCAACTTGAGTGCATGGTGCAACCGGTGAAACGGGTGTTGTACCTGAGAATGGGTCCCATGTTGTAAACGAGGGATACCAAGCAGACAAGTTTAGTGCGTTACGAACCTCTGAATTGCGGATGGTAAAGGATTCACCATCACTGGTCGTTCCATCAACGAGATAACCACCACGCTCAGCAGAGGCACCGGAACCAACATCATTGAATTCTTCTCGCAATTCTTGAAGAATGAAGGACAGAATACCAGCCGTACGAGGCGTTGCGAAGGACGTTCCTGACGTTTCATGGTAGCCATCGGTATCATCGTGATTTGGCAAAACTTGCGTCCAATCTGCTGCAATATCGGGGTATGAACCACTCATGGTCTCCTTCTGATCGTCTCCTTCCTCAGCGTATCCTGCGATACCGATTGACCAAGGGGGACCTGCTGTAGCATCTTGGACTGCAGGAGAAGGCGTATTGTCGGCTGCACCGGTGTGAATCTTGTTGTTGCCAACGACTGCTTCGTAGGTTCCAGTCTCGATTCCAGGCACTGGAAGAGACCCAATCGCTCCGAAAGATGTGGAGATGATATCAACAAGTGGTTGATTTGAAGCGGCAAGAACGGCTTCTGTGGAGAAGCCCTCGACAAAGAAGATGACTGCATCGGGATTTGCGTCCAAGACCGCACCCGTAACGGCGGTTCCGTGTCCGTCTGAAGGGTCATCAAGGATATGGATGTCCGTACCTCCATCAGGCGAGGTCCCGATGATTTTGGTCCCATAAAAATACACAATATCGGAGGTCGTGATGCTGTCCCAACAATCTTCTTTGTCCGCTTGGTAGCGCTCTTCCCATGAACCTTCGAGAGTGATGTAACACGTTTTGGTTACACCGAGCGATTCAAGCAACCAGTTGGGATAGATTTCATCGGATCGAAAATGGTCGTGATAAACATTGATCCCCGTATCCACTGGTGCTACGACAGAATAATGCCTCCAATCTGTATCTGTGTTCGCCTCTCCAGTTCTCCTTTGGGTTTCATCCGCATCATCCCATGTCAATTGCCAATGCAGCCAAGACCCAGCAAGTGCAAGAAGAATAACAACGAACAACGTACGTAATTTGGCAAAGATCAGCCAGATGTCAAACGCTTCTACGCCGACATCGAAGAGGACATCAGCAGCATCGACCATGTCCAAGCCTGCAACATCACCATCAAGAAGCCTACGCCGACTTCAAGAACCGCTTTCTTATCGGGAAAACATGGACGACCCAAACAAGCGAATGGTATGGATTGACCTCGAGATGACGGGTTTAGACTTGGAACGTGAAAGCATCATTGAAATTGCTACCATTATTACAGATTCTGAACTCAATATCATTGCCGAAGGCCCGAATCTTGCTATTTCTGTTGCTGAGGAACTCATCGAAGGGATGGACGAATGGAATACTCGACACCACTTTGGGAGTGGACTGATCGATCGTGTGCGGAACGATTCGGTCAGTTTGGAAGAGGCAGAGCGGCAAACCCTCGAGTTCATCAAAGAACACGTACCCAAACGAACCGCACCACTCTGTGGCAATTCGGTATGGAACGACCGCCAATTCCTCGTCAAAGAGATGCCAAGTGTAGCCAAGTATTTGCATTACAGAATGGTTGATGTCTCGACCATCAAGGAACTCGCACGACGTTGGTACCCAGGGCTACCGAAATTCGAAAAGAAAGGGGCACACCTCGCTCTCGATGACATCCGCGAATCTGTGTACGAATTGGCTCACTTTCGCGAATTGATCTTCACCGGCCGTCCGTGACAAAGCCCCTCCATCGTCGCATGTATTCAACGAATGTTGGACTTAGGTCTGCAGAACGAAGTTCTTCTGGCGTAAATGGGGCTACCTTCGGTTTGTAGGCCATATCAGTGACCAAGGAAGCCCAATCTGGATGGGGCAATGCGACTCGAGCAACGCCGACAGCTTGAGCCCCTTGGTCAAGGACAAACTGAGCATCCGCAGCACTCCAAACCGAACCAGTCGATACAATCGGAATCGATTCGGAATAGATGGAACAAAGTTCCTTTGTGATGGTTTGATGATTGTCTTGTTTTTCAAAGACATCCCAGCACGAGATGTGGAGTGCATCGATCTTCTCCCTGATGAGCAAATCAATGACCTGCTTGGTATCCTTCATGGTGATTCCTATTTCTTCAGAAACTGGTGAAAGGCGAACCATGATGGCAAATTCATCGCTAACAACCTCTCGAATACCACGAATGATGCGCAGAAGGAACGTACATCGCTGTTCTACATCGCCCCCAAACGTATCACTACGTCGATTGGTGTTGGAACCAAGAAACTGAGCGATAAGGTAACCATGTGCTCCATGCAGTTCAACGCCATCAAACCCTGCTGCTTCGCAGCGTTGTGCTGCTTTAATGAAGCATGAAATGGTCTCCTCAACCTCGATTGTGGAAAGACGTCTTGAAGAGCCCTCGCTTTCGGATATGAAATTCACGCTTGCAGAGGAGGCTTGCTGACCTGTAATCGAAGAAGGTGAACGCATACCTCCATGGAAAATCTGAACAAACGATTTCGAGTCGTGTTGTTTCAACTGTGTCGCAAGTGACGTCAATCCAGGAAGGTGGTGATCACCCCACACCCCAAACTCACCTTCCCAACCTTGACCTGATTCTTGCACATGCGATGCTGCGGTTGTGATGAGCCCAAATCCACCTTCAGCACGACGTAGCAAGAATCGCATCTCTTCATCCGAAAGCGTTCCATCAGCATGACTCTGTTTGTTGGTCATCGCTGCAAGAACGCTACGATTCGGAATCACCAAACCGTTTCGCATCTCCCATGTCTCATCTATCGATGGCATAGGATGGCCTCACTGATCTCGCCAATTTGGGGCATGAACGTCAGCACCTTTGTGCATCGATAGAATTTCTGCGATGACAGCAATAGCAATCTCTTCAGGCGATTCAGCACCAATGTTCAATCCGATTGGACATCGCACTCGGTCAAGGGAGGATGGCTGGATTCCAACTTCGAAGCACGATTCCGTGAACGATTTCCATTTGGAACGGCTGCCAATCGCCCCAATCCGAGGGAAGTCTTTCCCATTAGGGGAAACATTCCCACCTTCTGCAAGTTGCAGCAACCGTTGAAGCCTGTCAAGGTCTTCGGAATAATCATGGCCGAGCAAAAGAACGTCCGAGAAGCGCGAGAGTGATTCTGCAGTTTCGTTGCTAAAGAATGCCTCTACGGTTGAATGAGATCGTTCGATGGCTTCTGGATAGAGTTCAGCCGTTGTGAACGATTCACGGGTGTCTTGAACGGAATAATTCCAGCCTTTTTTTGGCAACAATTTGGAGATGGCTTCCGAACAATGCCCCCCTCCCATCAACAAAATATGAGGCATCGGTAACATCAACTCCAATGAAATGGTGACTTGTCCACCACAAAGTGAGTCCAGTGCTTGCACTTCATAGCCCTTCGCCCCTTTGTTGAGGCCAAACGTGTGGACCTCTGATGTTGCCTTTGTTTCTTGAAGCAATTCTTTGCAGCGGTTGAGAATTCGGTGTTCCAATCCAGCACCACCAACCGTTCCGATCCAATTCTGAGACCGATTCATTGCCAAGCGGGCTCCGGATTTTCCAGGAACGCTACCTTTCGTTCCAACAACAGTAGCGAGAACAACAGGCGAATTGTGTCGCAATTGTTCCAACACCCATGCCAGAACTCTCGCCGTCATAGCGATGCCTCGATGACCATACACATACGATTTGCCCTAAAACCAATCTTCCTTTGAAGCTGTGAGAAGATCAACCAAATCAGCCTCAGTATCGATGTTTAGATGAAGCCAAGGGAAGTGAACAGGCATAGGCTTACGTTGAACCAAAGAGGAGAGAGGTGCATCACCTTCAGCCAAATAGACAGCCTTGACATCGTCTCCAACCATCAGCAATGGGTGGCCTCCACGATTGTTCCAAACAGGACATGTGGTCGTTTCTGATTCCAAGAGATTGTTGACTAATTCAACACTCCAGCCAGGTCGATCTACGGGGACCAAAAGCACCTTTTTGGGCAAACGACCATTTCGTTCAAGAATGCTCGCAAGCCCACATTGGATGGATCCAGTCCGACCTTTTTCTGGGTCAGTGTTAAGCACGACATGAGCCGATGGGCAAAGCAGCATGATGTCCGCAAGTAGGTCGGTGTTCGTGACGACCGTCACCTCTGGATGCAATTGATGCAACCTGCTGATGAGTCGTTGAATCAACGGCTGACCATCAACATCCACAAGGGCTTTTGGCTGGCCAAGTCGAGAAGAGCGACCTGCTGCCAAGAGAATCACGTCAATTCCTCCCATGCTGCAACCATGGATGGAACGGTGTTGAGAATTTCGGTTCATATACGGTGGAATTGAGAAACGAATGTGTCGTTGGAATGTGAACTGAATCCGCATGAGAAATCCATGCAGTTTCTTCAAGAGGTTTGCAACATCGATGGAATCGAATTGATTGATTCAACCTCAATTTACAAGATTGTTGTGCGAGTTCGTGGCCGTTCAGGAAGGCACTATGAAGTTGAAGCTTCTCGTCCAATTGGGCTGTTCATGCAGACCCCTTGGACAACTGAGGTGACAGGTGCTGCTCGGAAAAGAGATTTTGATTCCGAAAAAGCACGAGCCTATACAGCCAAATTATGCCTCAATATTCATGAAAACAAAGAGCATCTGCCCGTTGGGGATCGTCTTGCATCCCTTGCTCTAAGCTTACATAACGACGTCAAGTTGGCCATGGAAATACCACTTGTCGCGCAATTCATTGTTTGCCCACGTGAAGAATTGTACCACGTCTTCACCTTCCAAGAAGAAATGGTGGTCACACAGGAAATGGTTGATGATAGCGCTCTGTATTTTGGTGGTAATCCTCAACATGCACTGGACTACATGGAAGAAGAACGTGAGATTGAACTGATCGATTTCCTTCCAGGCTTTTGGGACGTTGATGGTGATGAAGAATCATTTGATTTGGATTCCATTCAAACACACTGGTTACAGGACGTATCTGACGATATCATGCAGCGGTTTGATTGAATCCGCTCGATTCAAAGATTCTTGGTAATTTCTCGACCGATGATCATTCGCTGGACTTGACTGCTTCCTTCATAGATTTGCATGACCTTTGCGCCACGCATGAGTCGAGCAACAGGGTATTCCTCAGAGTATCCATAGCCTCCGTAGATTTGTACTGCATCGGTTGAAACTTGCATGGCCGTATCTGCTGCGAAGCGCTTAGCATGGGCCGCAGATTCTGTGTTCTTGATGCCAGCGTCTGCGTCTGCGGCGGACTTCCAGGTAAGCATTCGGCTCGCCTCGATGCTCGTTTTCATATCCGCAAGCATGAATTGGATGGCTTGATGCTTGTGCAATGGCTTTCCGAATGTTTGGCGCTCGTTGCTGTATTGAAGTGCGTGTTCGTATGCTGCACGCGAAAGCCCGGTCGCATGTGCTGCAATGTTTGGACGGCTCAAGTCAAAGGCATTCATGGCATTCATCCATCCACCTGATTCGCTTTCACCAACCAATTGATTGGCAGGTACGCGGACGTTGGTGAACGTGATGCTACGTGTATCGCTGCAACGTTGACCCATGTTGGTCTCCTTTTTGCCAAGAGAGAGGCCCTCTGCATTTGCTTCGACAATAAATCCAGACATTCCTCGGTAACCTGCATCAGGATCTGTTTTCGCCAGTACGAAGAAGAAATCGGCATATCCTGCACCAGTAATCCACATTTTGGAACCATTGATGACGTACTCATCACCATCTCGAACCGCTGTGGTTTGAATAGCGGCAACATCCGAACCAGCGCCAGGCTCAGTGACTGCATAGGATGCTAGGGCTCCTTCTTCAGCGACTTTTCGCAACCAGACGTTCTTCTGTTCCTCGGTTGCACCTGTAATGATTGGAGCGCATGCCAGTGCCGTTGCATATGCAGCAGTGGCGAAACCTGGATCGCCCCAAGCGAGTTCTTCGTTGACAAGGACTTCTTCCATGCAGCCTAGGCCTGGTCCACCGTACGCCTCAGGAATGTGGAGATTCAGCAAACCCATCTCATGAGCGAGTTGAATGGTTTCCTTTGGATACACGGATTCTTCATCCCAATGTTCGGCATGAGGGCGTATCTCGTCACGTGCAAACTCTCGAGCAAGTTCACGGAGCATCTCCTGCATTTCGTCCAATTGGAAGTCGACCATGACGCTCCCAGTGGAAGGTCGGACATAAGTCTTGATTTTGGTTCAACTCACCGATTGAGTTGTAAAACGACCAAGAAAATGAGATAAAACAGGACCAAACAGGTTCCTTCCCAACGCTCGAAGCGATAGGTTCGTCGCATAAAGAACAGAGCGAGAAGGACTCCAAGGACGGTAGCTGGTGCGATGATGTCCATGGTTAGCCCGTTGTCTTCAGGTGAGAGAGATAGAGGATGAATCATGGAAGCGATTCCCACGGACAACAGAGGGTCGGTGATGTTGGACCCAATGAGAGTCCCAATCGCTACACCTTTGCTGCGTTTTGCTGCCATCAATGCGATGGTGAGTTCCGGCAAGGAGGTCCCAATTCCAGAGACAGTTGTACCAACTACGGAGTGTGGTACGTTCAACTTCAATGCAAGATCGTAGGCTTGCTCAACCAAGATGTTTGCAGCATAGACCGCAAAAGCAAGACCAAGGAAGATCATAATCAGATATGCAGCTGAACTCCAGTTTGATCCTCGAACTTCGTATTCACCGGATTCTTCAACCTCTTCTTGTCGTATTGCTTCGCGTTTCATCAACAACCAGACGATGTAGGCAACGTAGAGGGACGCAAGAATCGCTCCTTCCCATCGTGCAAGCTCGTTATTCGTCCAAACAAAGAACAGAAGAAGAACCACAGCGAGAAGCATGATGACTCCATCACGGTTCAACCATGATGGACGAACTTTGACCGATCTCGTCATCACAACGATACCAAGGATCAGTGTGATCTGGACGAGGACAGATCCGAGGATACTACCAATGGCAAAGTCTGCTGCTCCTTGTTTTCCTTGACTCGCTTCGTAGGCTGCGCTACCAGAAACCAAAATCTCTGGAAGCGATGTACCAATCGATACGATGGTTAAACCAATCACGATTTCTGCAATTCCTGCACGTCGAGCAAGCCCCTTCGCACCCTCGATGAAGAAGTCCGCACTCGTAATGAGTAGTCCAAGTGAAAGAAGCAAAATGATGCTGACAACGAACATCGAATTCGATTGCCCAAGATACTTCATCAAGACAATCGCAAAAAAAAGCGCTCCAGTGATGAGCATGGCATTGAAGTGGATGAGTTGGGGAATTCCCATCAACTCATCCTTCTGCTCCATAAACTCCCCATGAGTTATGGGTTTTGATGCTTCTGTACTTCTACGGAGGTAAGATGATGTTCTCTGTTCAATTCGTCGATACGATGTGGAAGCGTGGCGGCATCGAAGCAACAGGGACCTTCACCATGGTCTTTGTTGGATGTGGAAGCGTTGCAATGGAGCGTTCACCGCTCGAAATTTCACTTGCGTTTGGAGCCGTTGTAGCTCTTGTCATCGTTGGGATTGGTCGCTGGAGTGGTGCACATATCAATCCAGCCGTTTCAATCGCCTTCTGGTACAGAGGCAATCTTTCGACAAGCGATACGATAGCGCATGTTCTCGGCCAATTGGTCGGTGCATTGTTTGCTGGTTTACTCCTGAACGGTGCAGGACCAACCGTGCGGAACACCACATGGGTCAATCTCATTGGAATTGAGATTCTGATCACATTCTTGTTGATGGCTTCCATTCTCTGGATTATTCGAAGAACACAAAAATGGGTTCTCATCGCTCTTGTGGTAGGTTCAACCGTTGCAATCCTTGCCTATGTTTTTGGCAAATACACGGGAGCGAGCATGAATCCAGCACGAACGTTTGGGCCAAATCTCGTTTCAGGTGACGGATTGATCATCCCGATTTACTTCATTTGCACAATTGCTGGAGCGCTTCTCGCCGTAGTCTTTGAGCGAATTATTGCATCAACTTCTGAATGACATTGGTCACGTGTTCCACCGAAGGAATGGTGTGGTTTTCCAATGGAGGGGAGAACGGTACTGGTGTGTCGATGGCTCCGATGACGACTGGTTGTGTTTCAAGTTGATAGAACGTAGACTCGAGGATTCGAGATTGAATTGTGTGACCAAGACCGCCATGCCACTGGCCTTCTTGCAGGACGACCAGACGTCCTGTCTTTTGGACGGATGCGATACACGATTCAGCATCGAACGGAAGCAATGTTCGCAAATCAACGATTTCAACATCAATTCCGTTTTCAGAGAGCTTCGATGCAGCCTCGGCTGCGATGTGAACCATGGCACCCCAAGTCACAATCGTAAGGTCTTCACCTTCACGGACAATGGATGCTTTTCCAATTGAATGGCGTTTTCCTTGTTCGATGGATGTATGTACAGATGATGTGTCAACTTTCTGATTGATGTTTTGACCCCATCCGGTTTTTCCTCCACGAAGCCCATACAGTCCAATGTGTTCAAGGAACAAGACTGGGTCGTCAAGATGGGCTGCTTCGACCAAAAGATCGTAGGCATCTTGTGGCGTTCCTGGGGCAAGGACGACCAGCCCGGGGTCGTTGGCAAACCACGATTCAATCATGTTCGCATGGAACGGACCGGAGCGAGTGCGTGCACCGAGGGGGACACGGATGGTCATCGGACAATCAGCACCCCAGCGCCAGCGCAACATTGCTGCATTGTTGATGAGGGCATTGAAACCGAGAGCAGCAAATCCTCCAAATTGTATCTCAACCATTGGACGCATACCAGACAGAGCGGCTCCCACGCCAGTGTGAACGATGATGGCTTCACAAAGAGGCATATCGACCAACTTCTCTTGATGTCCTGCATTCTTCAGAGCCATGTTCATTCCAAATGCTCCTGCGACCTCCATATCTTCTCCAATGAAGACACAATCCTCTCCATGCATGTTCGCAATGTCGACCATGGCTTGTTGAATGGCTCGAGCATACGTCCATCCACCGGATTCGACGTACTCCAGTGGTTGATGGGATGCTGTAGATTGCGTACTTGGGGCGGCTCCAATCGAGGCAAGGTGGTCATCATGCGTTCTCGCATCGTGGAGTGTTGTAACGCCCTTCGTCACAGTTTCTGGCTCAGGCCATGCCATCGCTTCGACTGCTTGGCGAGCCTCATCAACATGCTGTTGTTCTTCAGATTCCATTGCAACGAGTTGGTCTTCGCTTGCACCAAGTGTTAGCAACAACTCACGGTGTGAGGGGATAGGGTCTTTGTTCGCCCAATATTCGAGGAGATCACGATCGACGTAACCTGGTGGCGTTCCAGTTTCAGAACCGAGATAGAGGTCATCGTGATGGTGTGCGTGACCGCAACCACGCATGGTTTCAACATGAATCATGGTCGGACCACCACCTTCGAGTCCAAATTCTCGTGCTGTTGCGACACTTGCATGCCACGCTGCAGGGTCAGAACCATCGATGGTCCATGCAGGGAATCCCATTGCTACGGCCTTATCTGCCCACAATTCAACACCTGATTGGTGCGCAGGTGGTGTATCAAGTGCAATCTGATTGTTCTGAAGAATGTAGCAAATCGGCAGCCCTCGTGCACCTGCTAAGTTGATGGCTTCCCAGTACTCTCCAGAGGACGAGGCTCCTTCTCCGATGCATGCAACGTGGAAACGATCGAGCGATTGTTTCCATCCTGCGAAAGCAAGACCCGTCATGGTTGCACTGGCAATTGGAAGTGGAGCTGTAGGTGGAAGTACACCGACGTGCCAAGCACCGATGTGTAGATCTCGTCCTCCAGCACCATCGTGGCCACCGTTTTGGTTTGAACCTGCCTTGCCCATTTGTGCGGCCATGACATCAACAACAGTGTCACCCATGGCGAGTGCAAGGCCAACGTCACGAATCATCGGTGCAACGAGGTCACCGTCGTAACCGTTTCCTGGCGTTTGTGATTTGTCTGGCTCATCGGTACGCTTCAACGCTGTAGCAACAGCAACAACACCTTCTTGCCAAGTTGAGCGGAATCCCTTCCCTCCAAACCGAGAGCCATCAGGCGTTTCCATACCAGAAAAGAACACTTCTTTGAGGTGCGCATCCATGGCGCGGGTACGCGTCATCATACGCTGCCATTCCATTCGCAGCTCCATCGTTGTCGACATGTAATGAGCCAAACGCCTGAGGCACAAACGAAGATCAACGATAAGATGCTTGATTCGACGTTCAAGGTGCTCTACGATGGTTCTTCGTGGCATCACCTCTTCCTCGAGAATGGTCGAAATCTTGTGTGTGTTTTGCGCTTCAAACCCTCGCTTGAATGCATCAACAAAACGCTCACTGAACGTATGCCAAGATGCACCATCAAAGGAATGTTGACCGTCGACATGGAGATGATCCCAAATGTTGGCTGCCAAGAAAACGTGTCCTTCATGGCGTTCGGAAAAGAATCGCATCACTTCCGCACGAGCGGCATCCATGAGCAGCGGTTGTGTGAAGGTTAGCGCTTCACTTGGCGTCCATTCAGCACCGTGAATGACTGGTTGTGCACCTTGTGTCATGACCCCGCCCCGTGTTGGCCAAGAGGCACCTTGTATCAAGGCTATGGATTCATGGATTTGGCAAAATGCCTCACTCTTCTTCCCCGATAGCATCCTTGAGCACGCGAATTGAGGTACGCGTTACGAGAACAGTCGCCAAGACAGTTGCAACAATACCGAGGAGGAGTAAGAAGAGCCCTCCACTCGACTCGGCCAGGCCTGCCATACCTGATCGACTCAGAGCAATCGAGCCAAGAGCATGACCGTAGTACGCGTAAATCAGGCAATAAATCAGACTTGAAAGATTCGATAGTAAGAAGACGCGAAGTGTCACTGGAGTAGCCGACATGATGTAGTTGAGCCACTCGTCAGGAAGAATCGGTGAAAGACGTACTAAGACCGAGATGCGCATCGCATCTTCGCCCAGTGCAGCTTCGATGTTGAGCATCCTCTGATCGTTTTGGATGGCCTCTTGAATGGATTCTCGGAACAACCATCTTCCAAGAACGAATGCAATGAAACCTCCAATCATGGAGGCTACAAAGTTCACGGCAACAGCCACCCAGAATGGAAAAATTGCACCCGCACCGACCTTCACGAATGGTGTTGGTAAAAGAAGAACAATCGCCAACGAAAGTGCAATCGTGAACAATACAGGTGACCAAATTCCGAAACTCTTGATCCAATCAATGATGTTCGCAGCATCTTGAAACAAAAAGTAGCCTGCAACACCACAGAGAACCAATACTGCAAGACCAAACAATGCTCGCCATTGATACAATCGAACCTTTTGTTGCTTCATTTGCTGGAGGTTTTTTCGACCATCGATGAGATGCAGCTCCGAAGGCTTCGGGAGTTGCGAAACCGATGGCCGTGGAATCTTCTTCATACCGTCATTCCTCTTCCGATTCAGGCAATGATGAGAGGACATCACCGAGCATTTCTGTTGCATCCTCTATTCGTGTCATGAGTGTGATATCAGCGACGGCCCCTGGTCGTCCCAAATCCCACATCAATTCATGAACCATTTCTGTGGTCAGTCGTGTCATTCGCAAGACTTGAGGATCGATACGATCCATATCATCCTCAGGAAGGAGCGCAATTTGTTCTGGCACTTCATCGAGGATATCATCCATTTTTGATTCGATTTCATTTGCAATGTTTGCAGCTTGCTGTTCCAAAATCGATTCCATTCCACCTGCTGAAACGGGTGTTGGTTGCTCGTTCAAACCACCAAGAGATTTCTTTTTCTTCAAATCTTCAAACGATGGCCCCGTTGCTTCGCCTGCATCTCCACCTTCTTGCACGAGACGATTGAGAGCAACGCGAAGAAGATTGGACAAGTCCGTTGCTTCCAAATCCAAGTCAACATCCATTCCTTCTTCGCCCATTTGAACAAGAATTTCGTTGATGAAGGACTCGTTGATTCGGTCGGGTCCTACAAGCCCCTTGAGCATGGGTAACGCCCATCCCCCTCCACCGGCCATTACCGCGACATCGAACGAACCACCTCCGGTGTCGAGCGTGACGTCTGCTGGAGGTGGAACGAATTGTTTGCGACTATGTTTCCAAAGTTGGTCGACAAGAACCTTCATGTCGACCGGTTTACCAATTACTTCGTGAATTCCAGCCTTCGCAGCGACCAACATGAAGTCTGGAGTCGTGGACCGAGACAACAAGACGATACGGCATTTGAACGCAAATTCTGGATCACCCATCAAACGTTGAGCAGCATCAATGGCATCGCCTGCTTTCCACTCACCATCAAGCAGAACCACCTCGGGCATGACGGCGAGGGCTGTTCCTTCTGCTTGACGCAGTGTTCCAGCCCGGGTAACATCAAATCCTTCACGTTCAAGCGTTGATGCGAGAAGGGTACGACGACCCTGATTCTCGTCAGCAACGATGACCTTCCCCATGATGACCAAGAGGAAACGAGACCTCCGGCTCTTTGAACCTCACCCACAAATTAGCCGTGAACAATGTCTTCTGGAGCCATTTGACCCCATGCCATGATACCACCTGTAAGGTTGTACAAGCGACTGGAATCAATACCCGATTGGTTGAGCAACATAATGGCCATTTGAGAGCGCATACCACTTCGACACATGACCACAACATCACGGTCGCTAGGAACATCGTTCGCTACTGTATTCGCAACGTCGTGAATGACATGCAAATCGAATGTTGCAAGGCGAACTTGTTGAAGTTCCTCATCACTACGAACGTCGAGAATGAATGGATTCCATCCTGTTTGTTGCTTTGCTTTCAATTCAGGCACGGTGATGGATTGCATCATGGATTCTCCTGCAGCCACGTCTTCTTGAACTTGCTGAGGGCGTGGTGTGCAGTAGGTAGGGTCGTCAAACAACGCTTGAGCATGGGACAAATCTGTGATATCTGGCTTCGAATCAAGAGCACCAAATTGCAACGATTGCATAGTCATTGATTCTGCATCGTACAAGAGGAGGCGCCCTATGAGGCTCGATCCCATACCAACGATGTGCTTGATGACCTCCGTCGCTTGAAGACTTCCGACAACCCCAGGAAGAACACCAAACACACCAGCTTCAGCACAGTTTTGCAGAGCTCCAGCCGGAGGTGCTTCGGGGAACAGATCCCGATAACGGCGGTCTTTTTCGGAGGAAAAGAACGAGACTTGACCCTCAAATCGGTGGATCGAACCGTAGACCCAAGGAATCGAGAGAAGGTGACATGCATCATCGATCAAGTATCGTGTAGGAATGTTGTCCGTTCCATCAACAACGACGTCCCAGCCCTTGAACACTTCAAGTGCGTTTTCAGGACTAAGCCTCTCATTGTGCTCCATAATGTTCAGGTTTGGATCAAGTGCGAGAAGTTGTTCTTTGGCAGAATCAACCTTCAACCGACCAACGTCCTCGGTTCGATGAAGGACTTGGCGTTGGAGATTCGAAATGTCGACCAAATCATCATCGATGACACCAATGGTTCCAACACCAGCGGCAGCAAGGTAAAGAAGAACAGGACTACCAAGCCCACCTGCGCCAACAACGAACACTTTGGCCTTGGCCAACTTTTCCTGTCCCTCAATTCCAACTTGTGGAAGGACAAGATGACGGGCGTGCCGTTGCAAATCGACCATGTTGATGCGTATTGATGCTCAATCAAATAGACATCGTTGCTCAATGAACGTTTTCTTCAAGCCACTTTTCTGCATCGATAGCGGCTTGGCAACCCATTCCCGCTGCGGTGATGGCCTGCTTGTAACGTGTGTCGACAACGTCCCCTGCTGCAAAGACTCCATCTACCGAAGTCATGGTGTGAGTCTTGTGAATGATGTACCCATTTTCATCCGTTTCAACTTGTCCACCAAGGAAGTTTGTAATCGGTTTGTGACCAATGGCAATGAACGCCCCGGTTGCAGCAATCTCTTCGGTCGACCCGTCTCTTGGATCCTCGAGGACGGCTCCAGTCAGCCCCTTCTCATCACTGAGCCATTCCTTGACTTGACGGAAGGTTTTGATCTCAATCTTTGGATGGTTTGCAGCACGTTCGTACATGATGGTCGATGCTCGGAAGACATCTCGGCGATGAACCAACGTAACTTTTGAAGCAAATCGTGTGAGGAAGGTTGCTTCTTCACAGGCAGAATCTCCACCACCAATCACGAGAACTTCCTCTTCTCGGAAAAAGGCTCCATCGCACGTTGCACATGTGGAAATGCCTCGTCCTTTTTGCTGCGCTTCACCAGGAGCATCAAGCCAAATGGATTCTGCTCCAGTACAAACGATCAGCGAATGTGCAAAGAAATCCTCGCCTTCAACGATGACCTTGAAAGGTCGAGAGGACGTGTCAACGGATTCGACGTTCTTGTCGTGAACGTTCAAGCCAAATCGCTCTGCTTGCTCACGAAGTTGCATCATCATTTCAGGACCACCGATACCTTCCGGATAGCCGGGGAAATTCTCGATATCGCTTGTGAGCATCAACTGGCCGCCAGACATGTATCCAGCGAACATGAGCGGCTCGAGCATAGCTCGAGCTGCGTACAAACCAGCAGTATATCCAGCAGGTCCAGAACCGATAATGATGACATTGTGAACATCCGACATTTGACTCACTCTTTGACCAACACCCCGATGGACTTGAACGTTATCCCTGTGTTTTCTCGAGCGAACTGTCGGCTAAACACCTATGTATCACGTTGAAGGTATGTACTTCATGAGCAGGCGGTTGGTATTCTTCTCTTGCCTAATTTCTTTCCTGTTCGTATTCGGCGCATCTCATTCTTTGTGGCATTTTGAAACTCTCGAGCAGCCTGACCTCATCATGCCAACCGATTCGCGAAATGCAGTTCACGAAGGTGAATGGGCAGCATACAAGCAAACACCTGTACGGACTTATTGCGAAGACGGCTTTGCCTACGATAACCAAAATGATTTGATTGCTATACCCGAATGCTCAGGATATTACTCAGATACAATTGACATAACGATTCGACATAATTCTGACTGGAGTACAGTTATTCATACAATTGAAACGAATTTCGACCAACTCATCTTCTTCGAATTTTCACCAAACGGCAAGTATTTTTTAGCTCTTGAAGCCGAAATAGCGATCTTCAGAACATCGGACTGGACACAAGTCTTTGCCGGGGATATGTACGAAACCGATGGGAGTTATTATCCAGCATACGATGTTTCATGGTCAGGCGACGGTGAACGGTTGGTCATTTCAAATGGCAACAATGGTGGGAAAATGTATGAAGGACCAGATTGGACCGAGGTCACTGGTACCACTTCAAACGGTTACTATGTCGCCCACCATCCTACAGAGGACACACTGTGGTACATGACTCGAGAAGGCGCTATCAGTGAGTATGAACTGCAAGATGTTCCCCTTGTTGGGAAGAGTTGGGTTCAAGTTCAAAATTACAACGCTCAGTACAATCAAATTGGACCAATGACAATCAGCCCCGATGGAGATTGGATTGCGGTTCACTCAAGTTATGATTCAATTGTCGTTTTCACGACTTCATCATTCGATGTTGAACTCACTACTGATGGGCTTTTCCCTGTTTTTTCTTCCTCGAATACACACCTTTTGTTTCAAACATATTCAGGTTATGAAATCTATTCTTCACAATGGTGGTCAAAAACAAGTGGAATAGATGAAAGCCCGGGGAGCCGGTATTACCCATCCCATGCGTTTTCTTCGAACGATGATGAAATCATCACGTTTACTGATGGCCGATATTACGGAGATTTTTCGCTCACTGGCATCAAACCGGATTCTGATGAAGATGGTGTCGTTGACGATGCAGATGCATGCAGTGACACGCCAGAAGAAGAAAATTCCGACACCAATGGTTGTGCTCCAAGTCAAAAAGATACGGATGAAGATGGTGTAAACGATCGAGATGATGTTTGTCCCAAAACACCGCTCTCTTCTTCTGTTGACACGACTGGATGTTCAGAGGCTCAACTGTTGGATTCAGATGAGGATGGCGTGTCGGATTCTGACGACCAATGCCCAAACACACCAGTTGACGAATACGGTAATATCCATGGTTGCAGTTCGAGCCAAAGGGACGTAGATGGCGATGGTTTCTCAGATTTGATCGATACGTGCCCGCTTCACGATGTCGAAGAATGTCCCAACGTCATTGCATGGGAACCTGATATTGAACCTGTAGAGAATACAGACGACTATCGTACGCCAGTCTGGTCCTCAAACAGTGACTACTTCGCAGCGATTGAAGACGCAGACACGGTTCATATCCTTGACACTGATTTTACGCTGAAATACGAAATCATCAATCAACTGATGGACACGTATTACTCAGATGTTTTGTGGCTTCCGGACGGAAATTCGATTCTTCTCTTGTGGTCGAATTCCACCTATCTTGACTCCAGTTGTGGATACTCCATGTACCTTCTCTCAGACATAGAAAATCCGACTCACAACACAATAAGCACAAACTGTGATTATCTTCGATCATATGCAATCAACCCTTCTGGTGACGAACTTTCCGTGTCCATTTTTTCGTATTATGACTACTCTGGTAAATTGATTACCGTAGATCTCAGCACTGGAGCCCAGGTGTTTGAGAATGAGGATTATTTTCCCCAACAGATGGAGTATTCCCATGATGGTACTACACTCATCGGATCTTCGTCTGGCTCGATTCTTATGTGGGATACCACCGATGGCTATCTATTGAGAAGTAAAAATCTCGATTCAATATCGACGTTTCACCAATCACCAGATGGGGATTGGCTCATCGTATCGACCGATGACGAAATCAAGCTTTACTCGTTCAACACGCTCATTTTCAAAGACGCTCTTCCGGTGGAGAGAACGACCGCTGAAGACTCTTACACATCGCTGGACGGCTTGTCTCTTTCTCGGAATGGAAATCTCATCTATGCCTCAGTTTACGAATCACACTATACTTCAGAAGGGACGTTCAGAAATGTTTCATTGCAGACCTACATGATTACAGACTCGAATGAACTTGAATTCCTTAAGGAATCAACTCCTGTAAATGAATCGAGATGGATGGTTGCATCGATTTCACCAGATGAATCAATGGCAATTGTACGCATCAACTCGGTCGATGGATATACGCTTTGGAATAGAGATTCGGATGGAGATGGGTTGATTGATTCAATCGACGAGTGTCCCGGAACCAACTTCAACATTGAAGTCAATGAACGTGGATGTGGCGGAGATCAACTCGATGATGATGGCGATGGCTTGGCCAACTTCGAAGATTTGTGCCCTGATTCCCCTGATGGGATTGCCACTGATGAGAACGGTTGTACGGATCAACAGGTAGACGAGGATTTCGACGGCGTCTGCAATCAAGACGCTCCGAGCAAAGGCCCGTCAAATTGTTCAGGTAGAGACCAATGTCCTGGCAGTTTATCTGGAATTGTTATCGATTCCAACGGTTGCGGTTGGGCTCAACAAGACAGTGATGGCGATGGCATTGTGAATATAGATGACCAGTGCGAAGACACGGAAATTGCCGGCGATGCGGATGAAAATGGCTGCGACCGAAAACAGCGTGATTCCGATTCAGACTCAGTGAACGACTACTGGGATGATTGCGAGGCTACGCCGGGTGGAGAGCTTGTCGATGAGGCCGGTTGTTCTGATTCTCAAGTAGATTCGGATGCAGATTCGATATGCAATCTCGATGCTGCTGGCACAGGGCCTTCAAACTGTACCTCAATTGACCGATGTCCGAACACTGGTGTGAACGAATCTGTTGATGAAAATGGATGTTCATGGAATCAGAGAGACGATGATGGGGATGGAATTATGAACAAATTTGATCAATGCCCAGGAACGTTAACAGAAGCGGTCTCTCCGAATGGATGCTCAACATGGCAAATGGATTCAGATGGTGATGGCGTGTATGACGCCAACGATGAGTGTGCAAATACAGGTGCCAATCAAATTGCCAATGCAAAAGGCTGTTCTGATGAACAAAACGAATTGAAAGGAGCAGGTTCCGTTGAGAATTTGCTCACATCAAACATGCTTGTCTGGGTTGCAGGTCTGGTCGTTGTCGTATTGATTGGATTGATTATGATGCGACGAAAGGAGAGTGATGGCTTTGAAGAGGATCCATCGATTGAATATCCACAATATGCGACACGTGGCGCAATGCGTGATGGCATGGAATGGATTGAACATCCTTCAGGTAGCCAACAATGGTTCTATCGAGATCCATCAACCCAGCAATGGGTTCATCGAAAATAATCCTTCTAGGACTGAATTCGGCCTTGTGCTAAAATTTAATTCACAATGCGTTGAGGTCGCATTATGGATGTCGCCTCACACTGGTTGATGGGTTCGGGTGCGGCGAATGGACGTACGAAATTCTGGGTTGCTGGGTTGATGGGCGTCCTTCCAGACCTGCTTGTTTTCATTCCGAACTCCTTCTTTTTGGATGAGCGACCTGAAATTGATGAAAATACGGTCACTGCTGATTTTGGATGGTACGCATGGGAAGCATACCAAGTCACGCATAGTCTCATTTGGGCGACGATTGGGTTCTTGTTTACGTGGATTTTCTTCGAAAAGCGAGGCGTTACCCAACGGTTGTTTACCGATCATTCCCTTTCAGCACGCAATGCTGCAATTTGGCTATGGCTTCCTTGGTTCATCCACATCTTTAACGACATACCAACGCACACTGCCAAATTTTTTCCTACACCGTTTTTGGCTCCGTTCAGTGACATTCGAGTCGATGGATATCGATGGAGCACCCCTTGGGTATGGTTCACGAATTTAGCGATCATCATCGCCATTTGGTCATACGTGTTCTACAAGAAACGAAAGCAATCACTCATCGAGGAACGGGCGTAGTGCATCGACTGCAGCTGTTGCATGTGGTCCAATTCGAGGTCCAACATGCTCGGGTAATGCACCAGGACCAATGATGCCCAAACCGATTGGTTTGTTGTGAACCAATTGCAATTCGAGGATGGTTTTGAGAACGCCTTGACCCATGACAAGCCCGTGGTCCGTCTCGCCCTTTTCGATGATACCAAGGCAAAATGCTCCATCGATCTCCTCGTTGGCTAGGACTCTGTCAAGCGCTAGTGGAATCTCCATACAACCAGGAACTTCGATGACATCGACGATGTTGTATCCCAAATCCTCTGCTTGTGAGGTTGCGATTTGCAGCATTTTATTCATCTCATCCAAGTGGTACATTGCGCACACGGCTACGATATCTGGCATGTTTATTTCTCCTTCATCATTCGTTCAACGGTTTCAACAACCATCATGGTGGTTGAATCGATTTCAAGATTGACTGCATCTCCAACTTGCTTCTCACCGATGGTGGTCAGTCGCAGTGTTTCAGGAATCAAATGGAGATCGAAATGGTCTTGTGAGACATCACCAATCGTGAGGGAAATGCCATCAATACCGACGTATCCCTTGCTTACAATGTATTTTCGAACGTCGGGTGGAGCGATGATTGAATACTGAGCACCATCGCCAACCCGTTCCGATTTACTGACAAGACCTCGACCAATGATGTGTCCTGAGAGCAAGTGGCCTCCAACTTCATCCCCGTATCGCAACGATCGCTCAACGTTCACGTGATGTCCTTGCTCAAGTTGACCAAGAGTTGTCTTTTCAAGTGTTTCAGGGATGACATCGAATGAGACGATATCATCGGTAAATGCTGTCGCTGTTAAGCAAACACCATCGATGGAGATACTGGCTCCAATGTGCAATCCTTCCGTTGATGGGACACGGATTTGGAGGGTTGTGATTTCGTTTCCACTTTCTATAGAAACGATTTCACCTTTCCCTTGGACGATACCGGTGAACATCAGAATTCACCTCCCTTTGCTCGCTCAACGATGCGAGCGATGATCTTCCGAGTTCCATCCAAATCGTCGCTTAAGCCTTCAACTCGGACTACTTCGATCGAGGTGAATCCTCTCTCTTCCAATGCAGTTCGAATTCGATCTTCAGCGTGTTCTTGGTCGTATCCCAAAGCGATAATGGATGGTTGAATCTCAGGTAGGATATCAAAGATAGGAACGTCGGGAGAATTACCAATGCAAGCAACATCGACAGGTTTCAAACCTTCAACCATGCGTCGACGAAGGTCCTGATTGGTCACGGGTTCATGCTTTCGCTTCCGGACGGTATCGTCATGAGCAACGACCACGGTGAGGTGATCTCCAAGGGCCTTTGCTTGCTCAAGATAGTGAAGATGGCCTGCATGGAGGAGGTCAAAAACTCCTACAGCCATGACCTTTCTCATCGTGTTCACCCGTATCGAGCAGAGGAATCATGTTCTTGAGATTACCCATGCAAGGCTGCAATGACTTCTGCACCTTCCAAGAATGGAATTCCGCGCTCTGCTGCCCATGCTCGAGCATCGGCTACTGAGAGAGCTCCGTCTCCATCCGGCTGCAGCATTTCCGCACCGATAACAACAGGTGTCAATCCAGCGAGACGAGCGATGCCGACTGCGAGTTCGGTATGACCTTGACGTGTCAAGAGACCACCTTGTGATTCACGGCACACGGGAATGTGCCCAGGTGTTCGGAATTCTGCACCCATCCGTCGCTGCGCCTCAGCCTCACTGAGTTCATCATCGAATACGGTCGCAGTGAGTTCTGCAAAACGACGGGTTGTGAGTGCTCGGTCGTGATCGGTAATGCCTGTGTATGTATCTCGGTGATTCAACGACAGCGTAAATGCTGATCGTGCGTCGTACCGCAGGTCGTTCGTCTTCAATTCAGCCAAGACAGGATATTCTGCAGTCAAGGCATCGTGCGTGTGTAGATCCTGTAAAAACGGCAACCCGAAGGCTTGACCAACGTCGTGTCCGATGGCCAAAAAGAGAAGCCCTCCACAATCTTGACGGAGTTGTCGCATCGTTGCAGGCTGTGCAAATGCTGCAGGGAAGAGAAGGTCGGTTTCGCCCTCACGCTTATCAGAATCAAACAGGCAAACTGGATTACCTTGACGGAATGCAGCAATCGCAGCTTCGACAATTTCCGACATATGTTGTCGTTTCGTTTCACCTTCATGAACCGTCGTATTGCACATTATGTACAGATTTCCGGCAAACGTGTGACGGAAAGGGGTTAATGTAGGGAACGGCTTGGCTTGTATTCGCGGGGGTGGAATGATGGGTGTGAAACTTGGTCCTGCTGGCGTACCTTTGTCCTGTAAAGGACGAACAATCGTCGAAGGAATGGACGATATTATTGCTCTCGGACTCGAGACAATGGAAGCTCAAACGGTTCGATTGATTCAACCACAGCACTTCGAACAATATTGGCAAGCCGGTGTTCTCGCCAACAAGGCAGATTTCGAAATGAACATCCACGGACCGTACTATTCCGAACTTCTTGGCAATCGTGTCGAGCGTGGACGATCGCTTGCAAAGGTCGAGGCAACATTGCAAGCAGCTCGAACCATCAACGCACGCCACATTACGCTCCACACAGGTCATTACGGTGACTTTGGACGCGGCACGGCTGCCAATGAACAGGTTGCAAACATCTTCTCCAGCATCGTCGAACGTGTTCACGACATTTGGCATGACGACGAGGATGAGTTCCCAGTCTTCCCATGGATCAAGGATGGGACACCATCCAAGATTGGTATTGAGACATCCGGCCGTCAAGAATTGTGGGGGAGTCTCGAAGAAGTCATCGAAGTCGTCAACCACGTTGAGGGTACCATTCCCGTCCTCAACATCGCTCACATTCACGCTCGTGGTCATGGTCGAATGAAGACGTCCGAAGACTACGGTGAGTTGTTCGACATGGTTCGTGAATCGATTGGAACCAAGGAATTCTATTGCCACTTCTCAGGCGTCGAGCACCGAACAGGAAATGCTATGCATTACACACAAATCAAGAAGTCTGATTTGAATTTCGAGCCCCTTGCAGAATTCATCGTCGAGGACGGTGGATGGTTGGACATCACCCTGATTTCGGACTCTCCATTACTGGAACACGATGCCATGTACATGTTGCAAAACATCGACAAATCGAAGCACAAGCAACTTGAACGGAAAGCTCGAGAAGATCGCCGTCGTGCACTTGCTGCACAAACAGGTACATCGGTCGAGGACCTCCAGCGTCGCGAGGAGGAAATGGCGAAACTTCGAACTCAAGGTGGCAAAGAAGAGCCTGCTGAAGAGGCGAAGCCAGAACCTGAGCCAGTCAAGGAAGAAAAGAAGCCAAAGAAGAAGGCCGCTGCTTCCAAGAAGAAAGAAGAAGAAGATGTCTTCTCCTTCGACGAGGAAGACGATGACGACTTGTTCTGATTCGGTGAACCAAATCTTCTCAGAAATTGTCCCTTTCTCGCTCTCGTAGAGGGAATGCACATAAGGACAAAGAGTTCGAAGTCCCTAGTCATGGCACACATTGCGGTGTTGGGATTGGGAAATTGGGGGACGGCTATTGCTCGTCTTTGGCTGCTTGAAGGTCACCATGTGAAAGGTTGGACCATTGAGCAAGAAGTGTATGAATCAATCACGATGGATGGGGTCAATCGCAAGTATTTGCCTCAACAATCTGTTGAAGGATTGGAGGCGACGATGCATCTTGAAGAAGCACTTGATGGTGTTGAAATCGTTGTGCTTGCCATTCCTTCATCGGTGATTCTCAACGTTGTAGATGATATCATACCGTTTCTCCGTCCGGGACACGTTCTGCTCGATTTGGCAAAGGGACTCGCTCCAGGAAAGCGATTGATTTCTCAAGCAATTCATGAGGCTTTGAAGAATGCAAATTGCTCAAACCCGTTAGCAGTTCTTACTGGACCAACCATCGCTCCAGAAGCGGCCGGAGGCGTAATGACAACGGCATTGGTAGCCTCTGAGGACCTCTCTGTTGCTGAACGACTCGCAGAGACGCTCTCGACACCTACCTTGCTTTTGCACGCAGCTTCCGACCCTGAAGGTGCAGAACTGTGGGGTGCGTTCAAGAACGTCGTTGCCCTTGCATGCGGCCTTGTTGACGGGTTGAAGACCATCGGAACACTTGGTGGAGACAACCTGAAAGCCGCTATTTTCAGTGCAGGCTTCAAGGAAGGATGCATTCTCTTACCACTCCTGGGGGCAAGGGCAGAGGTAGCTTTTGGCCCTGCTGGATTGGGCGATTTGTATGTCACCTCTACCTCACCGTTCGGACGAAACAGATCCATGGGTGAAAAACTTGGAACAGGAAAGACATTGGAAGAAGCTCTTGAAGAAATGACGATGGTTGCAGAAGGTGTTCGTGCAGCACGCATGTTCCGTGATCGAGCCATCGATCAAGGCATTGAAATTCCGTTTACAAAAGCACTCAACACGCTTCTCGATGGTGATATTGAAGCAGAAGAATGCTGCCGACGAATGGTTCTCTTGGGATAAGGCCGATTTCCTCATATGGAGGGATGGTATCCTCCAAGCATGGCAGATGACAACGCCTCTGATTTGACCGAGTTTGAAGCAGGGCTTCTCGAGTGGTTGTGTGAAAACAACTTCCATGTTGAACCATGGTCAACACAAAAGGCTGCAAAGCAATTCTACGTTGAAGAGGAAGCCATCTACGAGGCAGTTGCTGCATTAACTCGAAAGGTCCCTCAACGCATTCAAGTGTTCTACAAGAACGGCGCTTTGCACATTGCAGCTGATTGAAACATCACTGCTCTGAACCTTTCTTGAATTTCTTGAGGAAGGAGAACCACTTTGGTTGACGCACATCTCCTTCATCTGTCACAAATGAACGGATCATAAGCGAAAGCAGGTCAATGATGATGACGACGATGAAGATGAGAATGAGTAAAGCAAGCACCTTATCGTACTGCAAGAGTTTCAGATAGGTGTTAATGTAGAAACCAATACCTCCTGCTCCAACAAGGCCAATCACAGTACCATGTCGAACATTGTACTCAAACATGAACATGAGTTGGCTGAGCAGATGGTTCCCAGTCTCAGGAACGACCACTGAAGTAAAGATGGTCGGATGAGAAAGTCCCATTGCTTTGCTAACTTCAAGAGAATCGTTCGGCATCCCCTCAAAGGCTTCGTACTGCAATTTTCCAAGATATCCAACCGTGTAGAAGGTCATAGCAAGAACACCCGCCAATGGCCCTACGCCAATGACGATGACGAAGATAATCGCCCAAATGAGCGATGGGAGGCTTCGGATCGCAGAGAGCACGATTCGAAAAACCAAAGCGATGGGCATTGGCATCAGATTCTTCGCTGCAAAAGACGAAAGCGAAAGCGCTCCAATGAATCCAAGAATTGTTGCAACAAAGGCGATTTTGATGGTTTCAATCATCCCGATGTATCCAACCGAACAGAAGAGTTCGATGTTCTTCTCGCATACAGGATACGTTCGCGCTTCCAAAACCGACCAATTTGGAGGCCACATACTGTCGCCAGTAAATGTTAGCAGGTTGTCAATTCCTTGACCCAATCGACCCCAATCACCGGCTAAATCGACGAGGATGAGGATTGCAAGGAACAACAATCCGCCTACAGCGGCGATGAAGCCCTTTCTCATTCTTCTTCCTCCTGTCGTTCGCGCCATTCTTCGATGGACATATCGAGAAGTTGTTCGTTTTCAATCACCCAGATTCTTGTGGCAATCATTTCCACATTTTCTTCATGATGTTCAACCATGATGATCGAATTACCTGTATCGATGAGTGTTTGCACTGCTTCGATGACAACGTCAACGGTAGAATGATCGAGTTCACTCAAAAATTCATCAGCCAACAATAACTTCGGCCGTTGTGCTAACGCACGAGCTGTGGCAACCCTACGTAGTTGCCCACCCGATAAGCGACGAATCGGCTCGTGGATTTTTTCTTTTAGGCCAAGAGCAGAAATAGCCGATGTGACGCGTTCAATTCTCTCTTCACGCTTTCCTTTCAGGACCGGAAGGCTGGCTCTTGCCCCCAGATTCACATTGTGATAAACACTAGCGTGGCGAACCAAACCAAGGCGTTGAGGGATGTAGCCCAAACCTCCCTGTGCTGGAAGATTGAGTTCAAACGAACCTTGTCGTGGATGAACCAAGCCTGCAATGGTTCGAACAAGGGTTGTTTTTCCGATACCTGATGGCCCTAGAACAGCGATGATTTCACCTGGATGAACCTCCAAAGAAATATCTCGAACCAAATCTTCCTTGAATCCGATACTCAAATCAGAGATGGTCAGGAGTGGGTCTGCCATGTGTGTCAGCCTCTTGTTCAAGATGAAATGTCATATTTCGTATCAAAGTAGTTCGAAATCCCTGGAATCGCTCCGATGAGAGAACCATAAATGCCGAGATGCGTTTCCGTATCGGCTTGGACCAGCCCGTTCGTATTGAGGATGTTTGCAAGAATCTGATCTCCACATTGTGATGGGGAGATGGCTTCATCGACAGTATTCGCATTCACATCCAGGCATCCAGTCACAACAGCGTCGCCAACGACGCCATCTTCGAGATAGGTCTCATTGTTGAGTGCAAGTAGAGCGTCAAGGACAAGTCGTTGCTTATCTACACTGAGGAAATCAGGATTGAACATAACAGGATGTGATGGAGCTTGCCCATAGGACGGCAGGAGAATGTATTCATCCAGCCCAAGGCACCAATCCTCGTTTGCAGCAGGGTCGTCGGATCCACAATAGGTCGCAACAGATGAATCCTTAACGAAAGCAACATCGCCAATTCCGTCCGATAGACAATGAAGAGCGCCACTGTAAGACGAATAGGGTGTACCCGAATCAGGGATACTCGCATCTTCACTGAAGTACGAATAGATGGTTGACCTGAGCGATTCAATGTCATCTTCTGGGCCTACAACAGGCGCGTATCCTTCCGAGATGAGGAAGCCCATCGGAAGCAACATACCTGCAGATTTGAGCCATCCTGTGTGGCAGGAGGTGGTTCCTTCGAGAGCTGCAAACGGATCTGTTGAAGCATTGTCATCAAGATACGCAATTGCAGCATTTGAACCATTGAGAACGACTGCATGCGCGTTGTAATAGGTTCGACCATCGGATTTTGTATCAGCGGCTAGAACTTCCAATCCGTACTGTTGCCATCCCATCCATGCTGCTCCCGCATCCATGAACGCAATGTCTGCATGTCCGAAACGCAACGCTTCAATGATGGCTCCTTCAGAAGTAATTGGATAGAGTTCGACCTCAAGTCCGGTCTGTTCACTCATAAAATCTGCAAGGATTTGTGGATTCATATCGACATTTGTGTAATCGTCTTTTATTTCAAATGCAATTCGAATGATGTTTGAATTGCTCGAATCCGCACCATTTCCGAGGCATCCTGTCAAGCCGCTGACGAGCATCAAGAAGGTAATGAGCAATGATTTTTGCAACGAAGATAGCAACATCAACACCTCCTTTTCGGTCGCCCTAAAAACAAGAAGTATTTAATTTTAGGTAGGCCTAAAACTATGCGTCAATCCATGCATTGACCAAGGATTCAGCATACGGATCCGTTGTAAGTCCATCATGGAAAAATGGACGCACGATGACCAACAACTCAACCGTTCCACCCCAGTTCGATTGTCCAACAACAACAACTTCGCCGACGTTCGTACCTTCCGGATCCGTTCCAGAGGTTGTATAGCAGTCGTAGACCCATACACTGAGTTCAACATCACCAGAGCCTGGCCGGAACGTGTGCGATTGTGCATCCCCTTTCTGGTCGAGGCGGAATGCTTCACTATCGATTCGGATTGGGACTCGTTCATCAACCAAATCAATGGCTTGACGCATTCTCGACTCCTGCATGCCAAGCAACGACGAAATCCATATCGATGATTCAACTTGGAGGAATGGATTCTGTTGGTGGGGAGTCCGAAGAACTAGACTCTGTACAACTTCAAAATTGGTTGGATCCATTGGTTCAACAAAAACCCAGGTGTACTGCTGACTGCTGGGCCAAGCCGGTGCGTAGGGGTTCTCCGTTGCAAACGGCTCTCCCCATTCTTCAGGTGCACGCGGGGCGTCAGTAGGCATAAATCCAGAAGCTCCGAGCATCAACAAAACTAGCAATCCAGCCATCAGACGTCGATTGCGAAATTCAGTCCAATCTAGACGCCCTGCAGGACTTGCAAATGAGAGAGCTACGACGATTGGCAAAACAACGAACGCACCATAAGGGACGACGAGCAAGAGAACGAGTCCAACGAATGCGTACAATGTCGAACGTTCACCGATGAACGATACGAATTCAATTGATTCGTCCTTGGAAACTAACCTCAGAATGCCAAAAGCAAGTGGAATCGAACCAAGAACGAGGAGGATGCCAACCGCATCAATGGCCATGCCCATGCTCGATGAACATGGTGAATCGGTCATATGCGTTTGGGATGGCGTTACCAAAAACAAAGCATTTGAGACATATGCCTTCTAAGCCGTAGCATGGGGGATGACGATGCGATGCAGTTTGACTCCATCGGATATCGCCATCAAATTCCAAATCCAGCATGGTACAATCCATTCAAAAAACGAAAAGGAGCGGGAATCACCCACGTCGATCTTTCCATTCCGGAAGGGAGTATTATTGGCTTAGTAGGAACAAACGGTGCTGGAAAAACCACACTCTTGCGTATGATCAGCGGTATCCTTCCGCTCGAGCAAGGAACGGTGAAGCGCAACGAGAGTGTATTGGACAGCGATGCTTTGCGTTCCTTGGTCGGATTCATGCCTGAACAAGTCCGATGGTCAAGTCAAGGAACCATTCGCCGAACGATGACTGAGTTTGCCCACTTGCGTGGTTGCTCGGTCCAATCTGCACTGGATGTTCTTGCCGTTGTGGGACTCAAAAATCGAATGGATTCTACCCTTGATTCATTGAGCCAAGGTATGAGGCAACGGCTTTCTTTGGGCGTTGCTTTGCTTGGAACACCGCGTGTTCTCGTCCTCGATGAGCCGTTCAATGGCATGGATCCAGTTGCGATCGATGCGTTCAAACGCTTGCTTCGATCACTCGCCAACAAGGGCATCTCGATCATCGTTTCAAGCCATCATCTCGCAGAACTTGATCACCTCGTAGATACCATTGCTTTGCTTCACCGCGGCCAACTGCTCGCACATGGCACAACCGATTCACTTCGAGCCAATCTTGGTTTTGAGCAAATGACAGAAATCGTTCTCGAACGGGAAATCGAGGAAGAACTTGTTGACGCGATGAAGGTTCTTGAACACATGGAATCCGAGGGACAACATCGCTATGTCATCGAATCAGGACATCATGACCTTCTCGAGAAACTCGTAAAGAACAATCATACAATTTCTACTTGGAGAGTCGTACCCCCAACGCTCATCGAACTGCTCTGCGCAGCAACAGGGATGGACCGGGAAACCATCGGAATGGATGTTGAACAAAGCAGCATGATACCGTTCCGAACCGTGGGTGGTGAAGAAGAATGACACCATCCAGAGGAATGTGGCGGCTTGCGTTTGCTCTCAGTAAACAACGAATGTTATCGACACGGATGTTGATCATGTTGCCAATTCTTTTGTTGTTCATTCCTGGAATGGCTTGGGGTTTTGCAGACCCAAACATTCAGCTTCCAGCGGAACAACTTCCAACGAACGGAACGGAAGTCATGTTCCTTGCGAGCATTGGTATCGTATTCGCTGGAACGATGGCTGCTGTCCTCATCGCTCACGATGGAATTAGCAGGGATCGTGTGAGCGGTGTTCTCGAAGTCCGTCTTTCTCAACCGATGCCACGATGGAGACAAGGTGTTGTCCTCATGGTTGGCCATTGGAGCAGCATTGCGCTTCCTGTGGCTGTTCTGTTGATTGCATCCATGATGCTCGTAGGTCATCGAAGTGGTATGTGGATGCCGTTGAGTGATGCCCTCATCTACATCGTTGCAGCGATGTTGATTCTTTTGTGGTACACCGTCTTCGCCCTGCTTGCATCAAGTATTGCCAAGGAACAAGGTTCAGCCATTGCATTTTCAATCGGCCTGTGGTTCTTGTTCACATTGCTCTGGGTCCTGTTCACGACACTTCTCGCTGCATTGAACGGTGTTGCGGTTGGCGATACTCAAGATCAAGGATACCTCGTGTTTGAGGGGCGCCTGGATTTGCTTTCCCCGAACGGAGTCTATCATCATCTTTTGGAAACCCGATTGGACGGTGTCAATCGAGGTGTTTCAGCGCTTGGGGCATACCTTGCTGCAGTCCTGTGGACAATTGTACCAGTCTATTTGTTCCAACGCCGACTGAATCGGCTTGTTCCTTGACTGTTCTTAACCAAGCATTGATGAACGTTGTTGGTCTCGACCAATCATGATACCCGTCCTCATCATGATGCTTCTAGCCCTCGTGAGTCCGTCGATTGAAATGTCCACTTTGGATGAAAGCGAACCTGTCCAGACAACATCTGGGCGTCAAGGTAGCCTTGATGTAGATTGCAGTGGCTACACATTCGAAGACCTCTTCGAATACGATTTTGCTCTTTTCACGCTTGATGTGAACGACGACTGGGCTACCGGGGTCATGGATGCGAGAGCATGGGTTAACGGCAGCAAATCCGCAGTTGTCCGAGACAATTTGGACGGTCTGTTTGAAGGCGTCCCAGGTGGTGACGATGACTGGATTTCAACCGATGAGCGAGAAGCTGTTCGCTCCATCGGACCAAAGTGCATCGCCGACATGGAAACCCGACTCGGTATTCGTGAAGGGCTTGCACACCGTGGAAACGTTGACTGGAACGATCTTGAATTCGTAGAGGATGGAATTGCACTCGATGAAGTCAATCTCGTTCCAACCGGTCACGAACAGGAGCGTTCGTGTAGCAGTCCTCTTTCAGATGCTGGATGCAAAGAAGTCCCGGTCACAGTGACGGACGATCTTGAAATTCACTTGCTCATTGCTGAAAACCAGAACAACAACGTACGTTTCGATCAGCTTCCGAACCAAGGTAGTTCGAACTTTACACTGGCCATGAACATCACCAACATCACCGATGCACGCCTCATCATGACCTTCCCCGTTGAACAAGGATTACGTGTTGCTGAAATGGGCTTCTATGACGACGGATTTCTCAATGAAGCACTTGCAGCACCAGAGAGCGAATTCCTACCGGACGGTCGATTGCGTATCGTCGCTGATGTCGATTATCCGCTCGGTTCCTATCCCATGGTCCGCAATCTGTTTGTTGACTTTACGACCATGGCACCGTTCACCAACGAGGACCCTGTTTGGAGCGCACTTGCACCCGCTGAAGGGACCATCATCCCAGTTGGAACAACCAACGGAGAGATGCTCGCAACCGAAGATGCAGGCACGTGGGTGACCGACGAGAGCGGATGGAGTTTGCAATGCAATTTCGCCGATGCGGGCTGGGATGTCCGAATGGATGAAAACGCTGCATTGTACGTTACTGCAAACGGTGATTCAGCCATAGGACAATGTGCTGGCGTAGATGCATTTGGCGCAGAGACCGTTGAGCACCGCAACTACACCTTCGGCAAGGTCATGGACGCCTCTGCAGCAGTGTCAAGTGACGGTGACCAAATCGAGTTCACTGTTGCACCAACAGACCTTGTTCAGAGCCTAACCGTTTCAGCCCACGCACACCAAATGTCCGCCATGGGCTCAGAAACGACTGCAGTGGCTCAAGGAGCCTTCACAATACTCTCGTTGTCGATGTCTGGACTTGCACCAGGCGAAGTCATGATTATGGGTTCCGCCACGGCCAATGGCATGTTGGATTACAATTTCATGCTCGATTTGGGTATCGAAAAGGCAAACACACCTCCAACGATCACGATTGATACCAATCTCCAGGGCCAAGAGGCTGAGTGGGAACTTGATGGACTGAAGTTTACGCTCAATGGAAACGTCATCGATCCTGATGGTCAAGATGTGAGCATGGTTTTGAGCATCTGCAACGGCCAAACATCGAACTTCAATCGAGACAACCTCGCATGGGAGATTCAAGTCTCCATCGCCAACTGCATCCAGAACAACATCGAATCACCATACAACGTGGTTATCTTGGCATCCGATGAGTCTGGTGCAACAACCACTCTGAGCATCGACGTCGTTGATCCAAACGCTGGAGGCACCGATTCGGGTGGCGATTCAAGCACAACCGACAGCGAAGAAGAGGCAGGAAACATCCTCCCTGCTCCAGGAATGCTTGCGACGATGATGATTGGATTGGTTGCGGCAGGATGGGTTTCATCACGCCGATATTGACCAACAGACTCAAACGCAGTTGCAAGGCACGTAGGGTTGAGGGACATGTTTCGAGGTACTGTTGACCGTACAAGCCACGAGGGTGGTTTACTTCTCACCTTCAGTGGATCCTCACCAGCTCTTGGCTCCATCATCGTTCGAGAGGAGGATGGACACTACATCGGGAAGGTCGACGCAGTTTTGGGTTCGACCGAAGCACCTCTTGCACACGTTGCACATCTTGACCGAAAGCAGGACAATGATGCATTCATAGGTGCTACTGTAACCATTCGAGCCAAGAAAGAGCGTGAAGAACGTCCTCGCCGAGAGCAACGAAGTGAACGACCTCAACGTCGTGACGACCGCTCCTTTGACCGTCGAGACAATCTTCGAAGGAATGACGAGCAAAAAGACGACTGGGTTTGTGCTTCATGCGAGAATGTCAATTTCTCTTGGAGAACGGAATGCAACAGTTGTGGGAAAGGCAAGGATGGGAACGTCAAAGCCTACAAATCCTCCTTCAGGGACAACAACCGCTCAAACAATCGTCGAGACCGACCTCAACAGGAACGTCATGGACGCAACGATTGGATTTGCTCATCATGTGGCAACGACAACTTCTCGTTCCGTACAGAATGCAACAAATGTGGAACGCCGAAAGCAGGAGGAGGCGGGCAAGGACGATCTCGTGGAGGCTTTGCAGATCGTGGCCAACGTGGTGGCAGAGACTCAGACAGACGTGGTGGAAACCGCGACGGGGGCCGTGGATTCGGTGGAGGCCGTGGAAGAGATTCAGATCGACGTGGTGGAAACCGTGACGGAGGCCGTGGATTCGGCGGAGGCCGTGGAAGAGATTCAGACCGACGTGGTGGAAGTCGCGACGGAGGCCGTGGATTCGGCGGGAACAGAGACAGTCGTGATGATCGACGTGACTCTGGACGAGGTCGTCCAAATCGAGATCGCAACGATGAGCGTCCAAATGAGCGTTATCGAAAAGCCCGAGGAAAACGGCCAGGTCATGCACACAACCGAGGACCTCAACCCATTCGTCCTCGACGCTATCAAGGCAAAGACCGAGACGACTGAGGTGAACGGACGTGACAGCAGAAGCCCATTACTTGGATGCGCTTGAAGCACTTGATGCGGAAAACCGCGAAGAGGCGCTCAAGCATGCTCGAAAGGCGGTCAAACTTGACCCCGAACATGCTGATGCTTGGAGAGTCATTTCTGATGCGAGTCTTCCAGGATCTCGACTGCAACCAACCTTGAAGCAAGCTGCTTCCTCACTCTCTGCTGCGAAAAAAGTGGTTGCTCTCCAACCAGATGATCTGGCCATGTGGGTTCGAGGAGGACGATTGCTTTCAGATGAACTTGGTTTGTACATGGATGCGCTTCAATGGTGGCAAGATGCACGTCATCATGCACCAGAAGAGGTCACACCGATTGTTGAGCAAGCAGCTATTCTTGCAGATATGGGACTTTACAGTGAAGCAAGCGATCGGTTGCAGTCCATTTTTGATGAAAACATGGACCTTGCTACAACGCAGTATGCACGCGTTGCACGATTGCATCAAATGTGTCAATTGGCCAGTGAACAACCGTCCTCTGAGCATTTCAAACCGTGGGAGAAACATCACGACGGTTGGGAAGCCATCAAGATGCGAATGAACAAACCGCCGATCAGTGAATCGAAAATCTTCCTTCTCATCACTACGCCAATCCTCATGCTGGAAGTCATCATGGCACCACAGTTGTTCGGTTCTGGGTTCGGAGGTTTCTGTCTTACCTCCTTACTCATCCTTACGACCGTCATCTTTGGAATGCGAATCTCGAGGCGATGGTTCCAGCGGCTCAACAGGCCTGCTTTCAATCTCTTACGAGCTATGGACTTCGAAACTGCAACAGGCTATGTTGTCATACCAGAAGAGATTCGAATTTCGAAACTGTTCATGTTCATTCTCAGCAGAAGGCCACCCGCATTCCAAGATCGAATGCTGAAAATTGTTGATGCAAAAGAGACCTTCAAGGGCGATTGGAAGCCCAAGTTACCTGACTTCTCTTCACATAAGTCCGATGAAGCCCCATTCTGGGAAGAAGAACAGGATGAGGATCTCACCTCATTTGAAGAGGAATAGATTGCTCAGGTTCCTGCAGTATAATCGTCCTTGTATTCGATTTGGTCAGCAGTGAGCGTGTCAATGCTTACACCGATCGTTGCGAGTTTGGTGGTTGCTAAGTCTTGATCTTGTTCAAGGGTAATGTCGTAGACGTTGTGGTCCATATCCTTGGCTTCAGCAGCGAGTCTGCACAACGAAAGGAATTGATTTGCGAAGGACATATCCATGACTTCGGAAGGATGGCCTTCAGCAGCTGCAAGGTTCACGAGGCGTCCTCGAGCAAGAAGATGGATTTTGTTTCCATTTGCTAGGGTGAATTCTTCGTTATCCTTTCGAATGGTTCGAACGGAGGTCGAGAGGTTCTCAAGTGCAACGACATCGATTTCACAATCGTAATGCCCAGTGTTGGATACGATGGCACCATCTTTCATCGTTGCAAAGTGGCGCTCGACAATGATGTCTTTCATTCCGGTCGCGGTACAGAAGATGTCACCCAATGGTGCAGCATCGTCCATGGTCATGACCTTGTAGCCATCCATAACGGCTCGGAGTGCAGCGAGTGGATCCACTTCTGTGACAATGACGTTGGCTCCAAGGCCACGAGCACGCATAGCAACACCTTTTCCACAGTGACCGTACCCTGCGACCACCATTGTTTTCCCTGCAATAAGGACAGAGGTTGCTCGTAAGATTCCATCGAGCGTTGATTGTCCAGTCCCGTAGACGTTGTCAAAGTCCCACTTGGTTACAGCATCGTTGACGGCAATGACAGGATACTTGAGGTCCCCAGCAGCAGCCATTGCTCGAAGTCGGTGCACACCTGTTGTGGTTTCTTCTGTTCCACCGAGAACACCTTCTGCATACTCAGAGCGTTCACCATGGACACGGACGATCAAATCGGCTCCATCATCTAGCGTGAGTGTTGGCTTGAACTCTAGGGTCTTGTCAATGCACCAATAGAAATCATCAACGCTTTGACCATGCCAAGCATACACAGAATAGCCTTCACGGGCAAGCCAAGCAGCAACATCGTCTTGTGTTGACAAAGGATTGCAACCGGACCAAGAAAGCTCAGCGCCTGCAGCAGCAATGGTTTCGACCAACACAGCGGTCTCTTTGGTCACATGTAAACAGCCTGCTACACGCATTCCTGCCAGTGGTTTCGTGCGTTCGGCTTCTTCTCGAAGTGCTGCAAGAACCGGCATTCTGGAACGAGCCCAATCAACTCTCAATGATCCTTCATCTGCAAGTCCAATGTTGCGAACGGCATAGCCATCACCCGTATCCAAACCTTCCATGACTCTTGCGAGTACTCTGGGTTTTTCAACCCATCTTCATGGCCACGGGGCCACTGGCATCTATTGCTGCTGTTGGGCTTGTGCAGCATACTGCTGTGCATATTGCGCAGCCGTCGCCTCATCGTAACCCTGAGCAACGAATTGCTGGTAATACTGGTTGTAGTATTGCGTGTACAAATCGTTGCTTGCAGCTGCAGGTGCGGCAGCGGCTGGCGCTGCGGCTGCTGCAGATTGGCCCACATATTGGGCAGCATAGGCACGTGCGGTCTCTTCAGGATAACCTTGAGCGATCAATTGCTGGACGTACTGTTCCGTCATATCCATCTCTTGGCCATAGCCTGCGGCAGCAGCACTGAGGTTGTCGACCTTGTCACCACTTCCACCACGGAGGAAGAAGACTGTTACAAGCAGAAGGACGAGAATAGTCGCAATGATGCCGACAATGAGCATCAGGCTGCTTTCTTCTGTATCTTCGCCTCCTTGATTGTCCGTGCTTGGCTCAGACCATGTTCCGGTCTCAGGGTCGTATTCCCATTCACCAATCCAGTCACACTCAGAGGTGGTTGAGTTCCATGCAAATTCACCGCCGGCAGCGAGAGCGCTCTCGTTGGCGAGTACACCACGACATTGCTTGAGGTTGATGAGAACCATCTTGGTCAAATCATCGGACCATCGCTCATCGTCCCCTTCGTAGACTCGAACCCAGATCTCAACAACTTCACTCGTATTGCTGTAGAACTCATCAATGTTCAGTGTCAATTCGAACGTATCCGAGTCAGCAAGAGCATCGGTACGGTCAAACTTGCTGTCTGTAATGAGGTTGTACTTCTCAATCGCAGATGCCGAGAAGTCCTCTCGCGAGAAGGCTGCTTCGACGTAAACCTCACCGGTTTCCGATCCTGAGAGGATGGTTCCGGTGATGGTGTAGGTTGATTCGCTTACGCCAACAGATGTGTTCTCGAAATCATTGTACTGAACGACTGGGATTTCATCCCCGTATCCTTCAGGTACGACGACGAAGTACATTCGGAACTTGTCCGAGAACTTACCGGATGCATCGTAGACACGAAGTTCCATACGAATCTGCGACTCTGCTGTTCCTGAATCGTCAACGGTAACGTTCTGGAATTTGTACGAGAAGAGACCGTTGCTTGCAGCGGATTCTTCGAACGTGTGTCCTTCCAAATTGAACGAGGTGTCACCGTACGGAGCGTCGAAGAAGACCTTCCATTCGTAGGTAACAATTCCGTTGGTTCCATCGATTGCATCTGCATCGAACGATTCGCTTGCATCGAAGTGGAGAACAAGTTCACCCGCTTCGGAGAGAATCACTCGGTTGACGTCCCATTCTGTGCTGGAAACTGTCTTCGTTCCGATGTACTCGATGTTGTCTGCGTACTCGTCACGCATGTCGATGCTCATGTTGGCTTCAGGTGCGAATGCGTCAGCGAGGACATCGTTAGTTTCGACATCGACAGTGATGATTCGAGCGTGTCCTGCTTCATCGTGCAGAAGCAGAGTTACAGTCCATGTAGCACCTTGGAGACATCCTGTTGCGGACGACAAGTCGGTCTTACAAAAGGTCGCTGATGGGGAGGCTTCCGAAATGTGATCGGTTCCACTTGCCATGGTTTGACCCATCCAGTCGGTTGGACCGTCAAGAATCCAATCGGCTGTGAGCGTTGCTGAGGTAGCTGTTGTGTAACCGAAGTTGACGGTCGCATCGCTCTTCATGTAGTGCGTAGCATAGCCACCGGTTGATGGATCAATACCAGGCATTTCACCATCAATGGTCAGTCCGAGATCTTGGCCCATAGCACCGAATCCTTCTGGATAAGGCGTGACGGAGTAGGACAGCATGTTTCCGAGAAGTGGGAAGGTTGTGCTGTCTGCTCGAGACGAGTAGGTCGATACGTCAATGGTGGAAACGATCATTCCACCTTGGTAGTAACTGCATGTTCCCATGATGACGTCCTTGCTGTTCGCATCGGTTCGCAGCAGGCTCTGGAAGAATCCGCCATCCTCCATGTATCCATTACAGACACCTGGAACGTTTTGCGTGCTCACAGAGTTTGTGTTGAGAACAGCTGTTGCGACGGTTCCATCACCCTCGAAGCCTTGGAAGGCGGTCGTAGACACATCGTCCATGATTGGGTGGAATGGGTCCGCAATGTCGAGGCCTGTGTAGAGAATCTTGGTCTCAGGCGTGTTTCGGCTCTGGACGTCCATACCAAACGGTAGTCGTCCGTTCAATCCAACGTCAAGACCGTAGATTTGGCTTCCTTGAGGACCAAGGTGAGCTTGTACAGTACCTCCAGCGGACATGAACGACTCGAGCGTTTGTCGGTTGGCAGTGGAGCCGAGCTTCTGGTAGTAACCACGGCCGCCGCTTTCAACGTCCTTTGCAGCGATGTCTTCTTGCCATGGCAAGAGAATCTTGTCGTAGTGAGTCATCCATCCTGAGTCGAGGTAAGTGGTCCAATCGTTGATGCCGTACTGTGTGTAGGACATGCCCAAGAGTTGGAGATCCTGCTTGATGGTTGAGGTACGTGCGGTTGAATCACCGAGGATGGCAACGTCGATTTGGTCTGCAAAGGTTGCATGGAAGTAACGAACGTTACCGCTTGGGTTTCCGTTGGCAAGTTCAGCGTGGAAACTGATGTTGTAGGTGTGGCCATCCATCCAGCCGTTGTACGCAGGGAACGTCAAGTCAATGCGCTCGTTGGATGCGAGTGTTGTGGTCGTTGGAGCAGAAGATGCTTGGTAAACTTGGGTTCCGTCTGTCTCGTCAAAGACGGTCATGTAGAACATGTAATCGCCAGCCAACACACCGTTGGTTGCCTTGAGGTCCCAGTTGTGTGTCAAACTTCCATCGATTGGGAGGACACAAGCATAGACACCATCATCCAAGCACGCAAGTGTGCTTGGCTTACCGAGTGTGATGTCAACCGATTCAACGTTGAAGATCACTTGCTCGATGTTGTTGGCGTTGCTCATTTCGTTGTCGCCAAACCATGGAACGCCAGCGGTGGTGTTGTCGAAGATGGTCTCAGCACGAATCATGTAGACACCGGAGAAGAACTCGTGGTTGGCAACAGTGGTCGTTGCAACGTCTTCTGCATCGACGTTGGTTCGTGAAACGGTGTAGGATGCATCTTCGTAGAAGGTGAACTCCTGCAATGTGATGTTGTTGAAAGCAACACCCTTGAATCCGTCGTTGATACCGTTGCGGCCATCACCGTCACTCTGGAACTCGAAGTTGATATCAACGGTCGAGCCTGCGAGCGAGATGCACTCACGGAACCACTGCAAGCTGTCTGCAGCAGTGTTGTTGAGGACGTACAGGTGCGTCAAGTCGATGCTTCGGCTTAGAACAAGGTCGTCTGTGTTGAAGAAGACGTTGTAGTTACCGGCAGATCCGTCTGTGCTTGCAGAGTCACCGATAAAGGAAATCTCTGCTTGATTAATGGATTCGCTTGAGTTCGTGAATCCGTCACCGTTATCGTCGTTGCGGCAGGTTCCGTCTTCGTCGTAGTCGTTCCACTGTCCGAGAAGGACACCAGAGTATGTGTCACTGCCCTTGGTGAAATCAACGTTGATGGAAGCGTAGTCGTTGACATCGACAATGGATGTTCCGTCGACATCGATACCGTAGAAGGTGTCTGCATAGTACTCGAAGTTCAGTGAAACGAAGTCACCGGACATGCTTGTCAAATCAACACCAGGGATGGTGAGCGTCTCGTTTTCCCACAAGTCGCCGTATCCTTGCGTTGCCGTATCACATGGGTGACCGAACCAGTATGCGTTGTTGTTGAAGATGAGATCGTTGCAAGTCGCTTCGTTGTAGATGGCACCTTGTGGGTTGCCATCGTCACTGTAGACGTATCCGTTCGCACCACCCTCAAATGATTCCTTACAAATGACTGCAGGTGCGCTGCAGAGAACGTCAGAAGGCGTTGCAGAGAAGACGGTTGCCTTGATATCGTAGTCAACCATGGTGTTGCCCCAGTTGTTGGTAATGACATCAATGTCAAACATGCCTTCAGCATACAGGCCACCCGGGTTGAAGTAATCGATGCCTTCGACTGCCGGGTCATAGAGATTGAACGGTTGGATGTAACCGATGATCTCATCGTTTACGCTCTGTTCATCCCAAGCGTGGTTGCTGAGGGTTGCTGAGATACGGTAGATTGTATCGTTGAGTAGGTTGGCAGAAATCGAGGCCGTTTCTTCCTCACCAGGACCAAGGTTGGTCAATGTAAGTGGTTGTTGGAGTGTTTGTGGGTTCGGGAAGTAAGCCGTGTTTTGCTTGTAGATGGTGATGTTGTCGATAGCATACCCATCTCGACCAGACCAGAGAGATTCGTTGTCATCCGCAATCGATCCTTCGAATCCTGAGCGGAGACGGAATCGAATGTCAACGGTTTCGCCAGCCCATGGAGAGAGGTCGAATTCACCGACACCTTCCTGGGTAAAGTTGCTCCAACCGTAGTAGGTACCGGAGCTGAAGACACCGTAGTAGTAACGTCCTTCTGCAACACCGCCATAGCCGTTGATCTTGAAGGCACGGTCGTTGTCGTAGCCACCCCAGATGGAAGAGCCGGAGAGACACTCGC
>JBMYNT010000003.1:0-65196 GCA_049598575.1 Candidatus Poseidoniaceae archaeon
TACTCCTCAACGTCCAATGAGGAGATTCCAGACTCAACACGCGATCTTGACATCGAAGGTGATGCCCACATGTGGATTCACGATTTGGACCTCCACTACGGAAACGCACAGGCTGTTTACAACGTATCCATCCCATTTGAACGGAACGCTGTCACTGCATTGATTGGTCCATCTGGTTGTGGAAAATCAACGCTCCTTCGCTGCCTTAACCGAATGAACGATCTTATCTCAATTTGTAAAATCGACGGAAAGATTACGCTTGAAGATGACAACATCATGACCCGAGGTGCAGATTTGGTTACAATTCGTCGACGCGTCGGAATGGTTTTCCAAAAGCCAAATCCATTCCCGAAATCTATCTATGATAATGTCGCATACGGTGTACGACTGCACTACAACCCAAGCCGTAGAGAACTGGATCGCATTGTTGAAAGTGCACTACGACGTGCTGCTCTATGGGACGAAGTAAGCGATCGACTTCACGAACTAGGTACGAGTCTCTCTGGCGGTCAACAACAACGACTTTGTATTGCTCGGACGATTGCGGTTGAGCCTGAAGTCATTCTCATGGATGAGCCTTGTTCAGCACTCGATCCAATTGCAACAGCAAAAATCGAAGAACTCATTCTTGAACTGAAGAAGCACTTCACAGTCGTCATTGTTACACATTCTATGTCTCAAGCACAACGAGTGAGTGATTACACGGCCTTCATGTATCTTGGCCGACTTGTTGAGTTCGACAAAACTTCCGTCATCTTTGGAGACCCGAATATGGAATTAACGCGTCGATACATCTCTGGTCGCTTCGGTTGAATCAATAGAGTCATCAACATCAAACGCATGGGTATGACAATGAAGGTGAAAGCAATCCTTGTCGCTGGTGGAAAAGGCTCGCGACTCTTTCCATTTACGCGCTACACCCAAAAGACGCTGTTGCCGCTCTTCGACAGACCTGTTATCGATTATGCACTCGGGACCATTCGGAGAGGGGGTATATCTCGAATCACCATCATTTCCAACGAGCACATCGGGCACATTGCAAAGCATGTTGGCCAAAGTTTGGAGGGTGAGCAAATCCACTACGTTCTCGAAGAGGAGCCTCAAGGTGTTGCTCAAGCGCTTCTCTTAGCACGCCCACACAATGAGAACTGTCGTCTCATGATCTATTTCTCTGACAACATAACCACGGTGGAATTTGAGGACATCGTCCGAAAATTCTCGGAAGCAAAGGAAGCCCCTGGTTGTCTGTTGTTGGCTCGTGAAGAGGAGCATCCAGAAGCATTCGGTGTTGCAGTTCTTGATGATGATGGCAACATCATCGATGTCGTTGAGAAGCCTGAAAATCCTCCATCGAATCTTGCAATCGGCGGAATTTATCTGTTCGATGAAACCTTCTGGGACAAACTCGATGATGCTGTTGAAGAGAAGGGTAAGTCCTTCTCAATTTCGGACATCAATCGCGCTTACATCGCTGAAGGAAAAGCAACCTTCGTTTCTGTAGGCGCAGACACGTGGGTCGACTGTGGTACGCCAGAAACCCTTCTCCAAGCCAGCCTGATGGCAAAAGAAGGGAAGCTCAATCCTCGTCCATATCGGGAGAGATGATTCTATGAAAATCGGAATAATTGGAGCGGGAATGGTCGGTGGAGCGATTGAGTACTGCTTTGGAGATGCACACGAGTTGTTTGTCCACGATCCTGCTCGTGGAACGGAGTTATCCGTTGTTACGGACAACGTCGATTTTGCGTACATCGCTGTACCGACTCCGCCTCATCCAGAAACTGGAGCATGCGATACTCGCATCGTTGAGGCAACGCTTGATGCCTTACCAGATGGCTTCACTGCCGTCATCAAAAGCACCGTTGTACCGGGGACAACACAACGCTATCACGAACAATACCCTCATCTCAAAATCGCTTATTCTCCAGAATTTTTGGTTGAACGTCAACGGTTAGAGGATTTTGCAAATCAAGACATCTTGGTCTGTGGGACGCATCACGCTGATGTTGCAGAACGCGTGTTTGAACAACATCGCCAAGCAGGCGTTCTACGTCGTGACCAAACCTTCCAAGTCACTCCAACACAAGCTGAATTGGTCAAATACACCAAGAACACATTCTATGCGATGAAAGTGACGTTTGCAAATCAATTGTACGATATTTGCGAAGGACTTGGAGAAGATTGGTACAAAATTCGTGAAATCATCACTGCTGAACAAGCACAACCAATTGGTCCATCTCACCTCGATCCCATCTTCGGGTTGAACCGTGGATTTGGAGGCAAATGTTTGCCAAAAGATTCCTTGGCATTGGGCGTCCTCGCAGAACAACTTGGCGTGAAGTATGAATGGATGGATGCGATGCAAAACGACAACAGTCGTTTGCGAACCATCCTGACAGGAAAGCCAAGCGATGTGGTGACCAATGACGACTGATCTGAGTCATGTCCACAACCGGTTAGCGCCTCGTGGGTCGCTGTGGCGATTTGGCCTCGCTGGTGGCTTCAACAGCGCTGTATTTTTCAGCGCATGGACCGTTTCGATGTTTCTCTTTCCAGAGGTTGATGTTCGTATTCTATGGGGAACATTCTGGGGCTTGACTGGGATTATGGCCCATTTTGTTCATCGATGGTACACCTTTGACAATCACAAATCGTTGCGATGGACCTTGCCCACAGCGATACCTGTTTACTTGGCAAGTATGTACGGCTCAAGTGTGACAATCGGATGGCTTGAAGGTGAATTTCCAGAACAGATTGTTTGGCTAGGTATCCCAAATCTGTTGTTTTGGGGCGTCATTATCTGGCTAACCATGAGAATATTCGTCTTCCAATTTTCTCCATCTAGACCGCATGCGTCTCAAGAAGATCAAATGGAATAATGCTCAATGCTTCTTCATGGGTTGCTTCCAAATCAACCGGGCAGGCTGAACCTGCGTGAACCGCAGCGAGCCACGTTCGTGCACAAACGCACCATGAATCGCCGGGCTTTAACCCAGGAAATGAAAAGTGAGGAGCAGGTGTCATCAAATCATTTCCTTGAGCTTTTGCAAATTCAAGAAAGTCCTGTGTCACCACACAACAAACCGTATGCGAGCCTCGGTCGTTGTCATCGGTGTTGCAGCAACCATCGCGATACCAACCAGTAAGAGGGTCTGTAGAACACGACTTGAGCTCAGTTCCAAGGACGTTCACGGATGGGTGCATGGTGAAGGCTTGAAACACCTCCCTATCAATCATCGTGTGGGTCCAAGCATTGTTGCATCAAATGTCGATTTGTCCTGCCTTGGAGGCGAGAGGTTCATCATGGAGAAGCACAAGAGTGGTTCAGATGCTACCAGATACTCTCCAGAATTTGCCCCGTGATGAACGATACGCATATGCTCGTTTGCTTGCATACATGGCCCGTGTCGATGAAGAAATTACCGTGGATGAACTTGCTATGTTTGAACAACAACTTGGCAAAGCTCTCCTTTCTCCGAACCAACGAGAAGTCCTCCGAAGAGCGCTCAAGAGTCCTCCAACACTTGAGGAATGCTTGGATGGACTTGGTCCTGAAGCAGGACGCCTCGCTCTTCGAGATGCTGTCCTCATGGCAGCCTCAGATGGTTCGGTCGACGATGATGAACTCGAAGTTCTAGAAGAAATCGCTGAACACCTCGGACTTGTCCCAGACGCTGTTGAACAACTCATCGAATGGACAAAGGTCGGATACACTTGGATGCAAGACGGATACGATCTGTTGAATTCTCTTCAAGGTTGAAGCCCTATGTTTTGCGACGGCGTCGCTGATTTGGACGCTGCTGAGCGAGCGCGTTACGCCGATTTGCTCGTCCTCATTGCTGCAGCGGATGGTGAGCTTGTTCGAGAAGAAATTCAAGTTCTCGAGGGTTTCATGGGACGAGCCATGGTTCACCCAGAAGCAAGAACATCCATCCGCAAAGGATTGTACGATACAAATCGACTTTCAAATCTGTTGAAGAATGCTGAATTGGAAACCCTTCGATATGTCCTTCGGGACGGTGCTTTACTCGCTGCTGCTGATGGTGAATACGACCGTAGAGAATTACGCATTCTCAAGAAAATCGCTTCCACTGCAGACGTTGATGAAACCGAATTGAAAGCACTCTTCGATTGGGTTGCAAAAGGTTGGGAGTGGCATGCTAATGGCGTGGTACTCGCAAAGTTGTCCGCGCGAAACGATTCACCTTCAGAATGAATCATTTCATGATTTCAACAGGCACATTCAAACCATGATTGAATACCCACTGGTTGGGGCGGACTATGCAAAACGGAGTTAGCGGCTGGTATGCAAGATTAGATCGATGCTTGGACAACAGACAAACACAAATCGAAATGTGGCTCGATGCATGGGAAAACTCCCTCCGAACCCACCAACCTATCGCTGCTCTTCTCCCAGAAGATTGGCCAACACTTCCAGCAAATCTTCTGACCGATCCAGGTCATGTTCTCGACCATCTCCTCGCACGTCACGATGCAGAATCCGATGGTCGCTCCCCGCGTGGAGCACACCCTACTCCTCCTCGTCTCGCTGATTCGATCATCTCATCGGAAATGCTCGAGGCGACCATCCAACCGAAGGTCAAGAAACAAACGACCAATATGCACCTAGCAGACCTTCCTCCTGGCTTCCAAAAGCACATCAAGAAGCTGAACTTCCCGCCCAGCGAAGAAGAGGTAACCCTCGATGAGGACTCGCTTGAAGCCGTCAAGCGCAGCGAACGCACGAGCAGCGGTATTCCGCTCCCGTTTTCAGACATGTCTTGTGGAGGAGGCATTTTCCATGCACGTATGCTTCGAAAGCACAGTGAGTTGTTTGAAGGACAGAGTACTGATCTACGCAAAGAAGACACGGAACGACTGTTCCGAGGATTCCAACTTGTTGACGTCGATGAGCTTGTCGTCCGTTCCACTCGAAAGCGATTGTTGCTTGAAGCGATTCGCCTGGGTCTTGTCTCCCTCGAAGGCGAGCAAGAAGGTAAACTCGCTCGGAACCTCGTTGAAACCATCCTCGAGCAAAACATCGTTTGCTCCGATACGCTCCAAGAAGACTGGCCATGGGACCAAGCACCTCGTTTGATCATCGCTAACCCTCCTTGGCTGCGCATCAAAGATCGATTCCGTGGCATGGAAGATGGTTCACAACGCCGCAAGGACTTGAGCGAAAAACTACGAAGCCTCTCTAATGAGGATGGCCCTCGTTTCTCGACCATGCGTGGAAACGTCAACCTCTACCGGCTGTTCATCGAGCGCGGTATGCAAGTTCTCTCAACCGATGGAAAAATGCGAATCGTTGCTCCTGACAGCCTTCTACGAGAACAATCCTCTCACCCATTGCGAAAACTCCTGGTTGAGAAGCACTCGTGGAACGAAGTTTGGGCTATTGAAGAAGCCAATCTCTTGTTCCCTGGCATGACCCAGGGCGTTGCCATTCTTGGCATCTCATCGACGCCAAATGGAACGGAATCTCTCAACATCATCGGCCCAGTAACTCGTTCAGATCTACGACGTGTTGGCTCTGGAATCTCATCACGCGTCCCATCGTTCTCACTTACACAGGAACAATGGGTGCAATGGGCAAGAAACACATGGGCGGTGCCTCGTTTACCTCGTGACCAAATTGAGCGAAAGAGCATCCTCAAGATTCTTGACAGTATGTCCCAACTTCCACGACTTGGCGATCATGACCACTGGCTTGCAACGCAAGAACAAACGGTCAAGGTCCGTGTTGGAGAAATCGATCAAACAGCCCATTCGAACAACATTTCCAGCTGGGATAAGGCAAAGTCATCTCGTCCATTCATCCGAGGTGTTCATTTCACAGAGGACGAAACCGGTAGTGTCTACATCCGACACCCAGCTTTCCGAAAGGACATCCCATCGCGTGCGAACGAACGACAACTGGCTATGTGGTCTGGAAAAGCTGAAGTCCAAACATACGGTCCTCGCCTCGCTTGCCAAGCCATCGTGAATGCCCACCAAGAGCGTCGACTACGTTGGGCTGTGATTCCGAAAGGATGCATCCTCGGAAACAGTGTGAACCATATCGAAATGAACCAAGCCATCCTCAACAGATTGAGTGCAGCCAAAGGCGATCTTCAGAAAGCATTGGAGTGGATGTGCGACCAACTCAACCAACGCGACTTAGACGATTGGGCAAAGGCCTGGTCCGCCAACAACAACGTCAACAATTACGAATTGGAAATGCTCCCTCTTCAACTAGGGCTTGAAACCGGTGTTGAAGAAGTCGCACAATGATGGAAGAACGTTGCATCTTTGATAGTTTGAATACGATGTTTTATATCCAGACCCTTGTTAGTTTTGATTGGTATTTGTCAGTTGGAGGATTCTAAGAATGGGCATTCATCCAAAAATTGGCATTACGGGGCTCCCCCGTAGTGGGAAATCCGCAGTTATGGAGAAAGTCCTCTCCATGCTCAAAGAAGAACGTGAGCGTGAGTTGTCTGCTCGAAATTTGAGCGATACAGAAATCATCGGTGGAATTTGTACGGAACCAATCCTCGAAAATGGAGAGCGCCTCGGATACAAGGTCAGGGACTTGGTTACTGGAGACGAAGGTGAAATCGCTCACAAGAGCATCGATTCCAGATTGCGCGTCCTTGGATATGGTCTCAACACAGCTGAACTTGAACGTGTAGCCATCCCTGCGATTCAACATGCTATTGACAACTGCGAAGTCATCGTCATCGATGAAATTGGAAAATTCGCCGTTGAATCGGAAGCCTTTGTCAATGCTGTTCGCAACGCTCTCGAAATCGACAAGCCGACGCTCCTTACACTACACAAAAAGAGCCGACACCCATTGTTGCAAGACATTCGACGGAGAGACGATGGTCGTATTCTGGAAGTCACTCCAGTCAACCGCGCCCTTCTGCCCTACAAGATTCACAAATTGATGCGAGAAACCTACTGATAACGTTGGTTTGATACATTGCGTCATCCTCGAGGGTTCAATGACTCCAGCGGACCGAGCGCGAAAAATCCTCTTGGGAACGGGGATGTGTCTCGTTTTCGTTTCCGCTGTTGGCCTCCATTCAGGACGTTATTCAACAACTCCTGAGATCGGCTGGCTCTTCCCAATCATTGCCGCAGTTCTCATCGGAGTAGGGCTCAGAAAGGGAAACCTTGGTCAACAATTCCCTGATGAATCGGATGATGAAATGACGCAACGTGTTCAAGACGATGTTCAACAGACAGAGAAAGAGAAGAATGTTGGTCAAGCATGGGCTTCTTTGGAACAACACGTCTTGAAGTCAGAAATTGATGAAGCCGAATGAGATATGTCGGAAGCGGTTGATTCATACCCTTCATTTACTTCCGTCAATGTGGTGAGAGCATGAGTGAAATACCTGCTGAATTGTTTTACACGAAAGAACACGAATGGATTCGAATGGATGGAGATATTGCAACCATTGGCATTACAGACCATGCCCAAGATGCACTTACAGACATCGTCTACATTGAACTGCCAGAAGGTGGAGAAATGCTGGAAGATATGGGTGAGTTTGCAATCGTCGAATCGGTAAAGTCCGCATCCCCTATCTTTGCTCCTCTTGCTGGAGAAATCACAGAGGTCAACTTCGATCTCGAAGACACACCTGAATTGATGAATTCAAGCCCATATGGCGATGGGTGGATTGTCAAAATGAAGTTGTCGAATCCAGATGATGTTTCAACACTCATGTCTGCAGATGCTTATCGAAGCATGTTAGGCGAGTGAACATATTGAGCGAACCAACGCGACTCACGTTGTACGTTGATGGTTCGTGCGATGGGAATCAGAACGTTAACGCGACCACACCTGCGGGCTGGGGCGTAGTAGTTGTCGAAGGAGATTCAGGCCTTGGACGTGGTAGTGGAGAAATCCTGACAGAATTGTCAGGACCCGTTTCAACCTCGCCCGAAGATGAGGAATTCATCGGAGCAGAAGTTGGTTCGAACAATACTGCTGAGCTCTCTGGACTCTTTGCAGCATTACGATGGCTATTAACCGAAGAGAATGAAGATCCTGTTTGCATTCGTCTCGATAGTCAATATGCGGGAAACATTGCAACTGGAGCGTGGAGGGCAAAAGCGAACAGAGAGTTAGCGGCACGAGTTCAATCGGTTTGGAACGAAGTAGCCTCTCAACGAGAACTCTCTTGGAATCACGTTCGTGCACATCGTGGCCATCGGTGGAACGAGCGTGCTGACCATCTTGCAAAACGAGCAATGCGTCGAGAACGTCCCTTACCTCTCACGTTTTGGAAGCCTGGACAAGATTAAGCAAGTCGTTCGTTCAACCACGCTTGCAAATCTTCTGCATACTCAGGCCGACGTAATGCATGATCGATTTGCGACTTCAGCCATTCGAACGGTAAACCGGAATCATACCACGAAACAGAATCGGACAAGACGTGCGCATGAAGACGATCAGAATTCATCCAGTGTTTCATCAATGCAATCGATTGAAGTTCCCCGTATTCTTCCACGGAATAATGGTCGAGAAGTTCAAACGTATCCCCTGCAAACACATACCGACCACATAGGGCGTATGTGGAGGGAGCCTCTTCTTGGCCCGGTTTTTCTACAATGGAAACAATTCTTTCTTCGTCCATCGATACGATGCCATAGTTGCTCACGCGGTCTTTACCCACATTGTAGACTGATGCGCTTGGTTGGCCATGTTTCTCAAACAACTGGACAAGTTCCTTTGAAACGTTCGAAGGTTGAAATTCAGTTAACGATGCGTGATTGGAAGTCAAGATGTTGTCTCCAAGCAACACCAGGAATGGTCCTGCAATGGCTTCCTTCGCCATCATGATGGCGTGACCAAGACCTTTCTGCTCATGTTGAGTGTGGAAGAAGACTTCGACCCCATCAAGCGGATTGAGATGAGCGTTGCCTTTTGCAAACATCGCATATGTTGCATTGAGATTTTCTTGGAGAGGGGTGAAATCTTTTGCTGGCGAAGTGATGATGTGAATTCGGTCACACCCTGCATGTTTGGCTTCAAGAATGAGATGATGCATCACAGGAAGATCAACCAAGGGCAACAATTCCTTTGGAACATACGCGCTTGTTGGAAGCATTCGGGTACCCAAACCTGCGGCGACAATGACAGCATCACGAACCGTGCCCATGCTGTTGCTTGCAAGCGACAGGCTATCAAGCGTACACCCACTCGTAGGATTAATGGAGTCAAATCGTAAGGTGGTTCTTCTCGCCAGTGGCGTGATACTCCTTTCGTTTTCATTCTTTGAATTCCTTCCTGCTGGACCTTGGCTCGATGCTTCCTTCTCGAGAGGCATGAGCGGATTGCTCGGACTGTCGCTTCTCTATCTCAGTTGGTTTGAGTATGTGTTCAAGGAGGCTGGAGTTGTTCCAACCATCGCAAAATGGAAGCATCCTGAGTCCACTTGGAAGACCGTTGTGGCTGTAGGATTTTTCGTCCTTGGCTTATCCTGGGTTTCTGGGAACACAGGAGTTGGTGATGTTCTTCCTGAGCCTTCTGCAATGCTCCTCATGTTGATTGGTTTGCTCATCACCTACACTGGTTTCTACGCCTACTTGGTAACAAATGGACCGCTCAGGAATGAAGAGGAATGAGTTATTCTTCTTCTGTTGTGAAGACGTTCTCTTCGTTCCCTTTCATCGATACGATGATGAGAATGTAGGCTGCAATAACGCCCACAATCAGCAACAATGGGAGAGAGATAGAGTCCTCCGATGAGCCTTCTTTGTCATCAACAAGTTGCGAATCACTCGTATTGTTGGTTTGTTTGATTTCTTCTTCCGGCCAGTCAATTCCGATACGAACAATATGGATATCACCATTCACATTTGTTGATTCGATATGAATGAGATTGACAGGTTCCTCGATCTTAATTGAAAACTCATCATCGGACATGGAGGCTGAAGACCAGAATGGATTTGTGTTCAGAGCATCGGTCCATCGAATGGTTGAATTTGTCTGAGAATGTGTAAACTGAAGCGTGAAAGTGTCGTTCGTTTGTGATTGAAGAGTTACCCAATCCCCATTCCTCAGTGATCGATTTTCATCTGTTAAATGAAGCATGAATTCGGGTAAATCAACACGCTCGATTGCACTCGAATCGTTGGTTGTTGCAGGATTATTGGATTGTTCTTCGGGTGCAAAGAAGACAGCATTCTGTCCAAGAAGAATACGATCATCACGATGGGATCCTGGTGATGCACCCCAAGTGCCTTCCAACGTCAAGGCGTACCAAGCCTCGCCCAGTTCCCCAAAGGTCATGTGATGCTCAAGCGTTTTCGGGTTCAATCGCGTAAGTTCTTCCCAAGCAGGTGTCATATCTGGGTTGGGAGAAGTTGACGTCCAGAGAATTGCATCTCCACTGATGAAGCGTGCATCGAGTTCCCACTCAAAGTGAAGTGTAGCATTATCTTGTTCAATAAGTAATTCAGAAATTGAAATGGGTACATTCCTCTCGAGGATTGGTCCGACCTTCCCCGAAACATCGAACTGATCAATCTGAGCATTGCCTCGAGTGTCAACGAGTCCGATGGCATAGTGGGATGTTAACATCCAATCATCGGACAGCTGGTGAATAAACTCTACACTCGTTGTGTCCAATTCAGCGAGAACTTGAACGCCACTCTGCTCGAATGATACGATTGGGCTCGTGGCATGGTAAACTCGAATCTTAGCGATGTCCGATTGCGTCACTTCGCTCCATTGCAAAACTGTTTGAGATTCACTTGAATTGAATTGTGCGATCAACGAACCACCGTATCTTGGAGCTTGGTTGTCTTCAATAATTGGTGCAGTGAGGCTGTTCGCACTGTGCAAGCGCGTATCTTCACGTGCAGGATAACATCCAAAGTCATCGCAATATGGAGGATAGAAACATGTCAATGTGTAGTAGACTTCACGATCGATGGATTGGTTTGTCCAATCGAGCGTAAATTGCGATGATGTCGCAGGTATGAAATTTGTAACAAGCGTTTTGTCCATACCATCCCATGATGATTTTGTCGCAGGCACGGAATGTTCGTACAACGAGTGATAGAAATTATTGCCAGCACACGCTGGTCTCCATGTGAATACAGTAGATTGATTGGTTACGTCGTACTGCGCTGCGAATAGTTCGGGCGCAACTGAGTCAGGGACCACCTCCCGGTGACCTCCTGGAATCTGAGACAATCCGACATTCACTGCCTCAGTTCGCGTCCCATCACGGAGAACAGTTACAACTGCGTAGGAAACTTCTCGTGACGTTCCCGGTGCAGGCTCATAGACGAACGTATGCCCTTTTCCTGAACAATCCTCATTCAAGTCGTTCATGTAGCAAGCAGGAATGTCTTCTGCGACCATGGTTTCAGGCGTAATGGCATTGGCAAAGAACCGCCCGTTTTCGATGCGGTGTACTTCATACGTTGCCATCTTCAACTGATCAAGAAGCAACCCATCGGTCGTCTCAATGTTTCTCCATTGTAAAATGGTTGATTCCGAATCTGGGAAGAACTCTGCCCATGTTTCACGCGCTTCCAAAGTCTCATCCTCTTCTTCAGCGGCGACTGATTGCAAAGGAAATGCGAGTAGAAGGACAAGAACGAGGGCAAAGACTTGCGTTCTCATAACAACGAGTTACACAGCACCCATTATCAGCGTGTCGCATTGTTGATGATACATCTAATCGATGAAGCCCAGCGTATCATCCAACATGTTGAGTGCATCATCAAGATCAGGCAATTCCTCAGGAGCCTCACCAGTGCTCTGGTGAACATCCTGAACTGGAGCAATGGATTCAGGAAGTGGCCCGTCGTTGGACAACCAGTCTTTCCACAATTGGCTTCGTCCTTGGCGACGAGCATCCATGGTCATCCACAGGGCTTCAAGGCGCTCTGGTTTGAGTAGTGGAAGATGTTTTGCAAAACGTTGTGGATGGATTTCATCCATACGCATGAGTAATTCTCGCAGACGGATTTGGACGACTTCATCACCATCGTTCCATAAAGATGGGATGATTTCTCGAACATCGTCTGGATAGGCCTCAACGTAATCGCGTAGACTGAGTACGATGTTTCTTCGGACGATAGGAACTTCATGTTCAAGCAAAGAGGCGAGACGGTCTGCCCAAACGTCTTCATCGAGGAATTTCAAATCACCAACCGTTGCAGAGGCTGCTGCGAGAACGCTTTCATCCTCGTCCTTCAACATCTCATCAAGGAATGGTACGGCTTCCCAACCGGTTCGTCGGAACATTCGTGTCAAAACATCTGCCATGCCACGTCGAAGGAGCAATTCTTCACGCTCATGTAGGATTTTTGCAACGTGAAGTCCTTGTTCCTGATCGTACTCAAGGAGTCGGGCGAGACAGAGAATGACCTTGGAGGCAACTTCTTGGTGTTCATCTTCAGCTCTTCGGACTAGTATGTTCACCAATCCGAGTGGTTCGATCAACGCGGGCCGCTCCAAGAGAAGTTTGACCCACTCCATCAGCAACAGCCGCCGGTCCAAATCATCGTTTTCCAAACAATTCAGTAGCCACGTAGCAGCCTCGACACCCGCATCATGCGCAACGACAGATGTCGTTCTTGGGACAACAGCATTCGGATTCCATCCCAAGTTCTGTGGCCCATCCTCGGGTTGTGTGTGCCAGGTACCAGGGCGTTCAGCTAGCGCAATGGATTCGACCAAATGATAGCCTTGGTGAACGGGTTGGCCGTATGGAGTCGAAGCAAGTCCATTGACGAGGGCAACGGCAAGCCACCATCGATCGGTATTCGGAGCGCTCGGGTCAAAGGCTTGAGCCAACCAATCGGTTGCGATGCAGAACAGCATGCGTTGTGCCACATCATCGGTACGACGTCCCAACCATTTTTGGTGGACTTCGAACGGATCATCGCTCAGATTCATTCGATGAGGCACGATGAGATCGACAATCGTCGAAAGGTGTCGATCGAACATACCAACATCAGCATGCAACATGGAGAGACCTTGTGAAATCAAATCTTGATCACGTTCTGGACTTCGAGGAGGGAAGTCTGGGTCCGTGATAGGGGGAGATGGAAGAGGCCATACTTTGGTCCCATCCTCGAGGGCTTGAACCAACTTCGTAGCAACAACCTCAAACGTTGCTTTCGCAATCGTATCACGGCTCTTACTCATGAAGAACCCTCCTTTCCTCAAATGTCCAATTCAATGTTGAGGTTTTGAATCAGTTCCTTGTACCGGTTTCGGATGGTAACTTCGGTGACACCAGCGACTTCAGCAACTTCTCGTTGTGTACGACGCTTTCCGCAAAGAACGGATGCGATGTAAATAATCGAAGCAGCGATACCGGTTGGTCCACGACCGCTGGTCAATTCCTTTTCTTGAGCAGCCTTGATCAATTCGTAGGCCTTTGCTTCGACTTCAGAATCCAATCCTAGGCCAGAGCAGAATCGAGAGATGTAGTCCTCAGGTCCGGTTGGCATGATTTTCATTTTTAATTCGCGGACCATGAAACGGTATGTACGTCCAATTTCCTTTCGTCCGGTTCGGGACGCTTGGCCAATTTCATCGAGTGTTCGAGGCACACCACATTGACGGCATGCAGCATAGAGTGATGCTGCAGCTACACCTTCAATCGATCGTCCGCGAATGAGACGCTTGTCGACGGCTTTCTTGTAATTGACAGCGGCTGCTTCACGGACCGTCTTGGGTAATTCAAGGCGGCTTGCCATTCGGTCAAGCTCAGCCAATGCCATAGCAAGGTTGCGCTCGGTCGCATTGCTGACACGACTACGCTTCTGCCACTTTCGCATTCGGTAGAATTGAGAACGGTAACGGGAATTAATGGTTTTTCCAGAGTAATCCTTGTTTTGCCAATCGATATCGGTCGAGAGACCCTTGTCGTGAAGCATGACCGTCATTGGGGCACCAGTACGAGCCCTTTGATCGCCTTGTTCAGGAGAGAATACTCGCCATTCTGCACCTTGATCGATAACGTTGTCTTCCAAAACAAGTCCGCAGTCGTCACAGGTGACTTCTCCACGGGTCTCGTCTCTCGTTAGGCTTCGTCCGCCACATTCTTGGCACTTTACAATATCTTCAACTTGCTGATCATCCATAACATCTCACCTCATGAATATTGAGAAATAGATATATCAACGATTGGTATGGTATTTTTAAACCTTATCGTTCGTTATTTTTGTGGAGTATGAGAGTAGGGCAGCGAATTGGTTAAACCTCAATGGCTTGTGAGTAGATTGGGGATGAATATGCAGGGAATGCCAGATTCGATTTCGCTCACACCCGGCAAGCGGGTTCTCTTCCTCACCAAAGACCTCGATTTGATTCGTCAGCAGTTGTACGAAGGCCTCGATTTGCGAATGGAGGACCTGCGTGTGGAGGACCTCCTCGATGACATCAATACCGATGTTATGACACCAGCATGGGTTTGTTTTGATCACGAACCAGCCATGATTGCAAAAAACGCATACGCTGGATTGATGCAAAACGGACTTCGCGTGTTCAACGAGAATGCTCTGATCAATGGAAATTTCGAAGTCATCGTCTCCGGTCAGAGAAAGGGCACTGGATCTAGTCGTGAGACGGCAGCACAGTGCGAGCGATGGGCAGGTATCCGAATCGTTATCGCAGCTTCCTTCGCTCCGATTCATGAACGGAACAACATCAATCTCGGTCAACTTATGGGCGATCACGCAATGTTGGAACGTTTGCAAAACGGTGAATCCTTGCCATTAAGCGAGTTCACGTCACAATACGATGATGTTACGGCACTCATCCTCGAGTCAGGAGGTCTGTTCGAATTTTCCAAGCGTCTCAGCAATGGTGAAATCGAACTACCTAAACTGTCGACGGAACAACACCCAATGACAATGGCTGAGAAAATCATCGCGCGTAATCTCGTTGGCCAACCAGAAGGCGCATGTGTCAAGCCTGATGATCCGGTGATTGCTCAGGTCCAAGGCGGCTATTCTCACGAATTTACAACGGCACAAGTCCACACGTTCCTTCAGGAAACGTATGGAGAGGATTACCAATTGGCAAATCCGCAAAAATTTGGCGTTTTTGAGGACCACTTGTTGTATGCACATCACAATCCAAAATTTGTACCGTTCATGCACAAAGTCGAGACCCTACGTGAATTGCAGAAGGTCTTCCAAGATCACACTGGGGTGCGTGATTACTCGGCAGTCGACGGAGTATCGCCCGGCATCTGCCATCAAGTAGCACGCGAGGAGTTCATCGAAGTCTCCGATTTCATTCAAGCAACAGACTCGCACACCTGCATGGGCGGTGCATCAAATGCACTCACTTGGGGCGTTGGGGCCACCGAATACGCCAACCTTGTTTCTGCAGGATTCACCTTTGTCAAGGTTCCAGAATCAATTCGATTCGAATTATCAGGATCGCTCAATGAAGGATGTACGGCAAAGGACGTTATTCTGCACATTCTCGCAGACCATGCTCGAAAAGAACTGACGTTGAATCGTTCCATGGAATTCGGCGGCCCTGGTCTTCAGTCACTGTCCGCTGACGAGCGTGCAACATTGTGCAACATGGCAACAGAGTGTTCGGCTCGAACCGGCATCTGTGAAGCAGATGACATTCTCTACGATTGGATGGAGGCACAAATGCCTCACTTGAACATGGACGAGCAGCGCCAAAGAGCCGTCGCTCCAGACGAAGGTGCACACTATCACGGAGGCGTTCATCACATCGATTTGTCTTCCATTCGACCAATGGTTGCACATCCTGGAAATCCTGACGAGGGTATCCCGAGCGACCCGACCAATGGCGCATACATCGATGAAATCGGTGATGTAGCCATCGATATTGCATACGGAGGATCGTGCACTGCAGGGAAGATCGATGACATTGCATACTATGCCAAAGTCTGCCAAGCTGCAAAGGATCAGGGCCTATCGGTCAAGGAAGGTGTTGATTTTTACATTCAATACGGATCCGGGATTGTCAAGGATGTTGCCGTTTCGAAGGGTTGGCACCAGTTGTTCCTCGATGTTGGCGTGAAACTCATCGATCCTGGTTGCGGCGCTTGCATCGGAGCAGGCCCTGGCGTGTCTATGACGCCAGACCAAGTCACCGTTTCTGCCATCAACAGAAATTTTCAAGGCCGCTCTGGCCCTGGAAAACTGTACCTTGCTAGCCCTCTCACCGTAGCGATGAGTGCGTTCAGTGGAACAATTCGATCCTGGAAAACAGAAAGCATCGGACATTGAGGATTTTTGCCTCAACGTTTCAATTTCGTCCGAAATATGAAGTAGCCTCGCCAATCGACTGCTGTTACCTGCTGGCCCGAAGTCTTGGACGGAGGAGGACCTGGGGTGGATGTGTCGAATTGAGTATTGCAGAAAAGATGGCAGCGAACCAAAAGCAAGTCGCAATTTCAGAATTTTTTGAAAAGAACAAGCATTTCCTTGGGTTTGATACGCTCAATCGGGCCCTCATCACAGCCGTTAAGGAGGCGGTGGACAACGCACTCGACGCCTGTGAGGAAGCCCGGATTTTGCCCGATATTGTCGTCAAAATTACCAAACTGGACAACAAGAAAGACATTCTTCAACTCGAAGTTGAAGACAATGGCCCAGGCATTCCTAGAGCCAGCATTGAGAAAGTGTTTGGGCAACTTCTGTTCGGTTCCCGATTCCATGCCATCCGCCAATCAAGAGGTCAACAGGGTATCGGAATTACCGGTGTTGTGATGTATTCGCAACTGACCACTGGCGATCCAACGCACGTTGAATCAAAGATTGCCAAAGAAGCGACTGCAGTTTCGGTTGATATTGGCCTTGATACCAGAAAGAACAAGGCCATCAAATCCAATCAAGATCGAATTGATTGGGGGGACAAAGCCCACGGCCTAAAGGTCAAAACCAAGATGAAAGCAAAATATCAACGCGGTCGACAATCGGTTTGGCAGTACCTTCGAATGACGAGCATCGTCAACCCTCATGCAGACATTCTCTTCATCGACCCTGATGGTGAAAAACATCACTGGCAACGCGTTACAGAACGTCTTCCAGGGCGTGTTGAAGCCATCAAACCGCATCCAAATGGAATTGAATTGGGTCAACTCCAACGCCTTTGTTCGGAATCCTCGGAATCGAGAATGACAACGTTTCTTCGACGCACATTTTCCGGAGTTTCTGGCCGTGCCGCAAAAGAACTGTGCGAAGTCTCCGAATTGGAAGAGAAATTGAAACCGAAATCGCTCAATCCTGAGCAAGTCCGTGCACTTCTCGAAGCTTTCCAAGGCGAGCGATTGTTGAAAGGGAAACCCGTAAAATTGCTCAATCCCCCAACATCGTGTTTGTCACCAATTGAGGAATTGCTCATCAAGAAAGGGCTCTCCAAAACCATCGATTCGAAATTCGTCACAACAATGACTCGCGCTCCAAGCGTAACCCAAGGGAATCCATTCCAAGTCGAAGTCGGTTTGATCTTTGGAGAAGGCATGGCAGCAGACAAACCTGTTGAGATTTTACGGTTCGCTAATCGCGTTCCTTTGATGTACCAGCAAGGAGGTTGTTTGCTGACCAAGGCCATTGAAAGCGTCGACTGGCGACAATACGGGTTGGATCAAGCAGGAGGGCGAGGCGTTCCAAAAGGTCCTGCAGCCATTCTTGTTCACCTTGCGAGCACCAACGTTCAATTCACATCGGAAGCAAAGGAAGCATTATCGGACAACGAAACGGTCATGGAAGAGGCACGAAAGGCCATGCTCGAAATGGGACGTGGTCTTCGTAAGCACTTGGAGAAGCAGAAAAAGATGGGTAAGACAAAAGAAAAATTCGAACTCATCAACGATATTATTCCTGCTATTGCTGAGAAATCAGCTTCATTGCTCGAATTACCTGTTCCCGACCTTGCTGGATCGATTACCAAAATTATGTCCGCAGTTATTGCAGAGACAACGACAACATGGAACAAAGAAACCAAGCAAACCGATGTCCACATCACCCTCTACAACTACACCTCTCGAGCGCGTTCGTACACGATGCTTGTCAATTGGCCAGAACGTCAAGGTGCGACCATGATCGGTAACGAACTCGGCGGCCGAAAAGAAGCCATGGGCGTGTGGGCATGGAAACTTGAAACACTGCAACCAGGCTCCCGCACCGTGATTACCTACAGTCTTGATGGGCTCGAAAAGGGAGATTGGAATGAAACCGACGTGTTCTATCGAGGTTCACAAGAAGTGATTGGTGCAACAAAGATGGACGAGAAACTCCTAGAAGAAATTCGACGCCAAGAAGAAGCCCTCAATGCTCCACCGTCTGAAGACGAGGCGGAAGAAGAGGAAAGTGCAGAAGAGACTCTCGAAACAGAGACAGTGGAAGCCGAACCAGCTGCTCCCACCGGTGATACGAAACAGACAACCCTTTTCGGAGGTGATTACTGATGGCTGAACGCAAATCCATTGAAGAGACAAAGACGGCATTGCATGATGTTGTTCGCGAGATGTACGATCGTATCGTGAAAGGTGACCCGCCGACAATGACACTTCCTGTCCGTACCAAGAACAACATCGGTTTTGATCCAAAATTAGGCGTTTACAAATACGGAAAGAAACAGACGATTCGTGATGCTACAAGCCTTGGTTCTGCAAAGCAACTCCTGCGAGCACTCCACGTTATCGAATTCATCGAGAGTATGATTGATGATGGGAAATCATCAACGCTTCGTGAAATGTACTATATTTCCGAAGGCTGGGGCCTTGGAAAATTCCAATCCCAAAACGAAAGCAACAACCTTGCCGAGGATCTTGAGATTGTTACCCGATGTCTTCGTGAAGACTTCAAACTTCGACCTGAAGAAGACGGTGCCAGAATGATTGGAAATCTTACGCTTCGAGAGCGAAACCGCCGTGGAGAGTGGATGCGAATCAATGCTCGTGACGATGTTGGCGATAGTGGTTATGGGGTCCCTTACAACGTTGAAGCCGAGAAGATTGAATTCCTCGAACACGATATCAATTTCATCATGGCCATCGAGACGGGTGGTATGTTTGACCGACTTGTCGAGAATGGTTTCGATGAGGATTTCAACTGTGCCTTGTTGCACCTGAAGGGACAACCTGCACGTTCAACTCGGCGAATTATGAAGAGGATGAGTGAGGAGTGGGATCTCCCTGTTGTCGTCTTCCTCGACGGTGACCCCTGGTCGTTCCGTATCTTTGCTTCAATTGCTTATGGTGCAATCAAAACTGCGCACATTTCTGAATACTTGGCAACGCCGACTTCAACGTACCTCGGAATTACCGCAGATGATATCCTCGCTTACGATCTACCAAGCGATGACCTCTCCAAGAAGGATATCGAAGCGCTGAACGCTGAATTGAGTGACCCGCGATTCGCTGATGGTTGGTGGCAAGAACAGATCAACATGATGTTGGAAGTTGGCAAGAAGGCTGAACAGCAATCCTTAGCAAAATACGGTCTTGATTTCGTTACAGAGACCTATTTGCCTGAGAAACTTCAACAGCTTGGATTGTGAAAGGAAAAAGCGAGGCTTCTTTGAGGAGTGGCGAATCGAATGAACATGGAGAGCGGCAAAAAGAACCCGTGGCCGCTTCGTATTCTCATCGCTTCGATGGTGTGTTTTGTCATCGGGAGCATCACCATTATTGGACAGATGGATACGCTTGGAGATGCTCTCGATCCACAGCGCAACAACATCGGCTCACTTGATGCTAGTTCTGAAGACCAGAAACTGATGAATGTCGAAGAGTCCGGTTGCTACCGAGCATACGGCGTTGAGTTCGAAGGAACTGTTACACTGTCTGAAGTCAATGGTTCGGATGTTCAAGATGAAGTTGAAGAATCGAAATGCAAGCTCGATTGGGGTGCTATGTCTGCGGATGGAAGTGTTGAGTACACCATCCTTGGTTCGTGGGAACTGACTCAAGGAGATTATCTCATGCGCATCGATTGCGACGGAGCATGTGCAAACGAAACCGTTTGGCTTACTTCGATTGATGCAATGGAAGGCGATATTATGAACTCGCCAATGGTATACATCGGAGGATCTCTGTGTTGTCTAGGCATCTTCCTATTGCCATTAGCTGGCGTTCTGCAAGCATTTTCTCAAAACCGAAAACAGAATCTCATGATGGTCGTTGGCCCTGATGGTCAAGTCATGCCACTAACAGATCTCACATCAGATGTTGTACAAGAACAAATCAACAAAATGAATCAAGGTGCAACCGAAGGGGTTGGGTTTGACGTTCGTACGGGCGAATACATGAATTCGGACAAGAACATTTCAAACCAACAGATGGATGGTGCGCGAGATGTACAGGCAGGAAGTATGTTGACAACTGAACAGGTCTATGCACTAATGCGAGGTGATGTTGAATCGGCAACTCCACAAGAAGAGCAACATGAACAAGTTGCAGATCCATTCCCTACACCTGCAATTCGACAGACATCAACGTCCCCGATTGTTGAGCGAACGACTGTGAACCAATCCGATCGAAAGATTCCAGTCGCGAACAACGAAGATTGGCAGTCATGGGATGAAGATTGAATCCCGGGGTTCTGAACCTCCGACGAGTTCAAATGAGTCCGTCTCTACCTAACTACAGGTTGAGTAGTATGGACGAACTTGAGCGCTCGTTAATGTTGCTTCAAAATAAGACACGTCGATCGATTCTTGAACGACTGGTTCGAGAACCGCATTACCCAATGCAGCTGGCTGATTTGATCGGGGTTAGCCAACAGGCGATTGTCAAACATCTCAAGGAGTTGGAGCGAGGTAATCTTGTTGAAAAAATGAAAGTTCCGAGTGAGAAAGGTGGCCCACCACGAACCATCTTCAGGGTGTGTGAAGCATTCTCACTTCGAGTCGATCTAGGCCCTGATCTTTTCAAAATTGAACGAAGAAAACTCCCTTCTGGAGGACCTTTACGACTTAGTTCCCGATTACCAGGAGGAGCCCAAACCATTGCTGAAATGGTAAGTGGACGAAAGAAGATCAGCGTCACAGAAGGCGTCGTTCATCTTGAACAATTGAATGAACAACTCGAACAATTGGATCGGCAACGGGACGCTCTCATTGCCTTACATCAGCAAATACGGGGACGTGTCTCTGCCGCAGTCGATACCGACTTCGAAGACTACTCACAGCGAACCATGGTTCACGCATTGATCGAAACTCCTCGCGTCAAACCGGACCTCGGATTGATGGCGAAAGAACTCAACCTTAGTGAGAGCGATATCTCTGCAGTCATGTCACGCGTGCGCGAACTTGTTGAACAACAGCGCTCAGACCGTTCAGGCGAAGTTGTCGCCGTTGACGACAATCCTGGTCTTCGCTGGTGGCTTGGCTGATTTGATCAGTTGTCTGCTTCATCACCAAGGACAGACATCAAGGACGATTGCTCAGCAATACGGTCCTTGACGGCTGCACGTCGGCCTCGTCCTACAAGGTAGAGGACGCCGAAGAGTGAGAAGGTCAAGAGAACGATCAAACTCGGAAGTGCGACCTTTCCTGCGACTTCACCAGCAACATCCAAGAATGGGTTTGAGGAGCCGAGTTCTTGGGAGATTCGAACAACGTTGTCACCTTCATTTGCTTCAACAATCGTGTTGCCTGGGTCAACAACAACGTAGACGTTCTTACTACCTGCAGTAACTGGGTAAAGCATGTACAGCTCGATAACACGCTCATCTTGTGAATCGTCTGGCTTGTCCAATGCACCAATGATTTGGCGCATAACGATGCTGTCCTCGTCGCACATGTTGTCGTTCTTACGAATCTCGGTCATCATGTCGTCATCGTCGTATTCACAGAGAATCACTTCAATATCTGAAGCATGGACGTTACCAGTGTTGGCAATCTCGATACGAATCGGGATGGATTCACCAACGTCGGCCGATGTAGAATCGACAGAGGCTGATCGCACAACAAGGTCTGGTGCGCGTAGATTGATGGTTACAATCTTCTCGTTGGAATCCAACAAGTCTCCAACCCACGATGATGAATCATCATGGTCTCCACCTTGCTCAGCGTTACCCATCATTGAGACAACTTTCAGACCAAGACTTCGGGTCGTGAGTTGTGCACCTGGGTCGATGGCTACGATAGCGACCATCGTGTAGGTTTCGTATGGAGCCATTTCTGGGAGGCGCCACGAATCAATATCCGTGAGATAGACACAACTGTCCTCTGGGAAGGATGCCGCGGTCGAGGTGGTCGCAACACAGTCTTCCTCGCTTTCAAGATCGAGTCCTACTTGTCGGATGATCTTCCACGAAACATCCCATCCGTCGAGCGTACCCATGCCTGGGAACTCTTGGACGGTGATATCGGTACCAGAGCGGTCGGAAGTGTGGTTGTCGAGCGTTGGTACGTCAGGGACGTTTCCAGCGTTCGTGACATTGACAATAAATCGTACAACACGACCAGGAGCAGAGGTCTTGACATCGTTCTCAACGGTTGGATCCATTGAAATTTGCATGTCGTAGAACTCACGTACAGTGACAGTGAGCGTTGTAACATCTCGCAAACGTGTCATACGACCTGCTGCGTCCTCGTCCTTCTGTTCGGACTTTGTGTGGAAGACAACGGTGTAGTCTCCAGCAGGTACTTGCTGAGGGATGTTCATGAGAACGTCGAAAGATTGCGATGAGCCCGCATCGAGTTCTTCCAATGTGCTGCGTGGAACAGTGATGTCCCAGATAACGTCGACACCTGCCTCGTCGGTAACACGGGCAAGGGTGTAGTCAAAACGATCTGGTCCGTTACCGTTGTTGTTCACGGTTGTCGGGAGGATAATCGAGTCGCCTGGATTGACGGTGAGTGCCTCGTTATCAACAAGGGAAACATCGGTTGACAAACGGTAGACGTGGTCGACATCGACTTGCAGAATCTTCGCTGCTGAAATCTTCGGGTATCCTTTCAGATGAGCCTTGATGGTCACTGCCTTTCCGAGTCCAGCTGGAGCGTCGTCAGGAGCACAGATTTTCACCTTAACCACGTGCATGCGGAAGTCATCACCAGACATGAGGACCCACGGATAGGAGACACCGTCTGGGTTCAACGTCAGTCCGTTCGGGAAGATGACTTCTGTTGTCCAATTGTCATCGTTTTCAGTGGTTCCAGGGGTTGTGAAGACAAGATCACCTGTATCGAAGTATTTCTCAACCTCGATTTCAAAGACGTGGCAATTCGGGTCCAAGGCATTCGGCGCATAAGGAGCCGGCGTTACGATGGCTTCCTGATCGGTGATGTTGAACACGATGTTGTTCGAGGAACGAATCGAAACGAAGACACCGAGTTCTAGGATGTCGTAGGTTCCCTTCTCAACGGACTTGACAGGCTCGCCTGCTGACCATCCCTTGAGCAGAATGACGAACGCACCAGGGTCTTCGGACGTAGGTACGCTAATTTCGAGGTTCTTGGTGACCGTCTGCTTTGGATCGAGTTGGACACTCAGTGGGAAGTTCACGTCCCACGCAAACGGAAGCAACCATTCTTGACGCCCCTCAAGGGTTTGAGGATCCCAGAACAGGAACGTATCTGCTACGTTGCCTGTGTTGGTAATCGTGATCGAGAAGATGGCCGTTTGGCCCTGTTCCACATCAGCGACGCTGTGCGATGCATCCAAATCAATTCCGTGAACTACGTCCATGAGGGTGAGCGTTGTGATTTCTGAGCGGATAGCCGGATCCTTGTAGGACTTGGCATCGACGCGAATCTCTGCGAGTTCGTCGGCGTTTGCCTGGTAAATCGATGGCGCTCGGACACGGAGATAGAACCGAATCGATTCTCCACCTTCGAGGAAAATTTCAGTGTCAGGGAAGATAGCAGTGTGATTATCGGCGAAGAACAACGTTGCCGTCCAGTTTGTTGGAACACCGGTAATGTTGAGTCCGTAGGAGTCAGCTACCAGATCTTTCGGCCCTGGCGTGGAGTTGTTCATGGTGAGATTGTAGATGGTTTGTTCACCAGGTTCAATCACATGGTAGAACGTCTCTCCATCGTCAAATTCAACATCAACTTGTCCGGTTAAGACGTGTGAGTAACAAATCGTAAACCGGTTGTTGTTGGTTTCATCGTTGCACTTGTTGGTATCCGACCATGCCACGTGCGCACCGCTTCCTAGATCATTCGAGAACGCTGGAGGCATACCGATGCTCGGTTTGTAACCAGAGTTTGGCCCAAGTTTGTTCGAAGACCATGAAGTGATAGCAACGGTTTCCCAAGGATCGAGTGCTGTGAGTCCATCGCCTTCGAGAGAGGTATGGTTCAATCGCACGTACAGAAGTTCTTCTCCAGCAGACGTGTTTCCAGAGTCAACCCATGCGATGTGGACTTGATTCTGGTCATCCGTGAGGAGAGATGGGAAGACGGAATTACCGCCCCATGGTGCATTCTGCGGCAGTCCAGCGTTGGTTTCAACGTTGGAAATCGGTGTATCGTTGATCTTCTTGATGGCGTATGTGGAGAGACCATCATCGCGACCGTCAAATTCTCCAGCACCCTGAAGTCGGAGTTTGGTGTAGTAAATCTCGTAGTTGACGTCCTTTTCGAAACCGTAGTCACGTCCATCCATCCATGCAATGTGCGTGTTGCCTTCCATGTCAACACCAATCGATGGGTGGAACGAGTAAGCGTCATCAATCGTGACACGCGTGTCATTGACAACAACGAGGTGGCCCTCGGAGCCTTTTCCGGTGTCTTCTCTGTAACCGCCGTTCTGAGCAACAGTTCCGGAGACACCAGGCGTCCAGCTTGGGTCGTTGTTCATCTTGCCATATGGGTCGAGAACGGACATGTAGATCTCACGTGAGTTGTTGGTGGAGATGTAAACCATTGCTTCCACAAGGAGCGACATTTGGCTTGCGCCGCCGCTTCCGGATGGGAATTCGTAGACTTGTCCACCTGCGTCTGTTGAGCGGATGGTATTACCTGGGCAGTTTCGAGCAGCTGTGCTTTGGACACCGTTTGGGCACTGGGCCAAGTCCTTGAAGTGAGATTGAACACTTGTAGCACCGCCGTAGGTTTGTCCGTACATTCCGACTGGAACGACACCAGCGTTGACACAGTTGTCGTGCGCTTCCTCAATGGAGGTCGTGTCGTCCGCTTGCTGTGCAGGGTCACCGTCCTTTGGCCCCTCATCGGAAATTGGGATGGCGATCTTGGTTGCGTTCGGGTTCCACTTGTGATCGTCTTGTGTCGGGGGGTTTCCTGGAACGTTGCCCTGTGCATCCTTCCAAGAGAGACATGCCCAGTTGGTTCCTGGGCCCCAGTCCTCACCAGAGTATCCAGAGTACGTGTTACCGTTGTAAACGGTTCCTGGGAGCTTACGGATACCACCAGAGTCGTCTCCTGGAGTGATACCGAGGGCTGTTGAACGAGGTCCGGCGTTCTTGTTGTGTGTTGCACAGTTACCACTGCTTGCAGCACCTGGGAGTGTGTTTCCAAGACCATAAATGGTCTCGTAAACCGTCATGTTTCCTTCTTGGAGCATTGGCTTGAGACCTTGGAAGTAGCCACCTGCAGCGAAGTTTCCGCCGTAAATGACCGTACAAACGTCGGCCCACTCAGAGTACATCGATCCAGATGTGTCGACGAGGAAGACGAGCTCGACCTTTCCACCACGAGTGTCGTCCCAAGCGATTTGGACGAGGTCATTTGAATCGACAACAATGTCTGGGTGACCCTTGTGCCCGATGATTGGTGTCAAGAGTGTATCTTCGAAGAGTGTGAGGACGGTTCCACCACTGAACTCAGGTTGAATCATGGAGTAATAGATTTGAGGTTGGTTGAAGAATTGCTGCAACTCATCGTAGGAATCTTGCCAAGCGATGTGGAGGTTGCCTTGGCTGTCAACATCAATGGATGGCCAGTCACGGTCTTGTGCGCGCATGGAGATGATGGTATCATCGATAACGGAGATTGCAGTATCCTCTGCAGCCATTCCATCGAGTGGTGCAAGGTACGGGTTGATCGAGGTGTACATGATCTTGTGTTGACCGGACTTGTCCGCCCAAACCAAGTGGATTCTGTCGTTGTCGTCGATAACCATGTCTGGGTGCCAGACCTTGTGGAGTCCTGGATTGGTGATTTGCGTCGCATCAATCAGGGTCTCACCACGTGGAGAAAGCATGGAATAGTACAGGTGTTGTGTGTTCCTTGCCCAGACGATGTGAACGTTTCCTTCACTATCTGATGCAACTGCGGCTTGGTTGTCGGATGCTGTTCCACCGTCAACAATTCGAACGGCTTCAGTAATGACGACTTGAGAGGCTTCGGCTTGCTCAGTTCCAATCACCATTCCAGAGAACAGAGACAGAAGAAAAAGGCTAACGAGGGTAATCGATTTGGTTGTTTGACGCATAGGAACACCTGTGTGTCTATAAGCAACCTTCACCACTACTTAACCGCGACCCTTACGCGTCAGAAATCAAAGGGGGCGAAATGTGTTATTCAAGCCCATTCATCCGGATCCAATCCAGTGCCGAAAGGCATCATATCGTTGTACTCGATTTGAGCAGGTTCTGGTGCACTTTCTTCGGGTTGCTTACGCTTCTTTTGTTCTGTCCAATCGTCAACAGGACCCGGCTCTCCTTTCCCTGGACCATATGCGAATTTGATCTCATGAATCATGCTTAATTTGGCAAGCCAAAGACGGCGCAGGCTATGCATGAGAGCATTTTTGTTGAGGCCATCATGCCATATTGGCAAACTCACATTGAATGCTTGAAGAGGTCCCGGTTTTTCTTTGCCTACGTGACCCATGTGGATGCCCCAGTCGAGGTCTGCACGCATAAGCGAGAGGCGGCACTCGTGCACCCACTCTGACCAGACCTCTGGCTCTTCGTTCATGTGCTCCTTCATCTGTTCTTGTTGACCCAAATCTACTCGCGTCATGCTCGAAACGAAAACGAGGTCTCTTCCTTTTGGTAGGACGACGGCGAACATGTGGCCTTGAGGGCCTGGAGGGTAACGAACGAGAAAGTGTGCATCCGCCCGGGGGTCGTTCTTATCTCGAATTTCGAGACGTTCGCTTGCAAGCCACTGACGGATTTGCTGGACGTGTCCGGAATCGACCATGATGAACCGGAGTGTTTGGGTGTTTTGAACTCAACGCTCGTGGGAGCTTTGGAGTTCTCCTTTCAAATTCTTCAACTTCTCTTCGAGCGTCTGTTTGTATGTACTGCTCACAAAGATTCGTGCGAACGCTCTTCGGGCATCGACGTATCCGTCCCACCAAAATCCAAACATCCTACCTGATGCCCAAAAGAGCGGAATCATGGAAACATAAAGAAGGACGAATGCTCCGACGTAATGCATCGATTCATCCCCAAACAATGTTCGAACATCGAGCGATGTGAGTGCACTGATATCACCCGAGTTTAACCACAGTATCCCAGCGCCAACGAAGGCCATGAATGGCCAAAGGATGACGGAACCAAACATGGCTGCAAGGAATTGGTAGGTCGTTCGAGCATCGACGCCTTCATCGGTTCGATCGCCTAAAAATCGACCAAGAGCCAACTGAGGCGAGAGCGAGAGAAGGAATGCTGGCAGCAGCACCGCCATGAGTGCCGTTTTGACCCCAAACCCAATTCCGCGTAGTGGGTTGCCAGTCCGCAATCGTTCACCCTTTGCATCCAAATCCCGGCCATCAAGCCCGCGTTCTTCAAGTTGCAAATGTACGTCCTTGGCCATATCGACAATTGGATGATGAACGGGGGCAGGGTCTCCATCTTCGCCTTCAGGTTCAGTTTGGTACCTGTCACGTACTTGGCGTGCGGCAAGAACTTCTTTTCGCCATGTATCGAGGGGTTGTTTCTTCATCCGAGATTCAAGTTGTGCTACGAGGTGGTATGCTCCATGTTCGTCCCAACTCGAAACGTTTGGTGTGATTGGTGAGAGGTGTGGCCGCAGTCCATCTCGAAGAGAGCGGACAAGATCACCCGGCGGCTCAACCCATTCCCTCTTCTGAACTGCTTCGATGAGATCCTCGGGGATGTCATCCTCTGGGAGATAATGCGGTTCCCCAAATTCAACCCACATGTCGGTGCGATAGTGATGACGGACCCGGAAGTGCAAACCTACGGGCTGCATGACAGGACATTTCTTCCCTGAGCCTTTTGCAATGGCAGCTGCAGCAAGGACAGTGCGCATCGGCCCGGTTCGAAAGCGCATCATATGTGCTAAGTCGTGGCTCGTTCCTTCAGGGAACAAGACGCATCCAAAGCCACTTGCAATACCGGTTGCGAGTGTAAGCAGGGAGCGGCCGTTGAGATTCGTAGCTTCTTCTTCGCTGCAACCACCACGGAGCAACTCTGCTTTGCGGACCACTGGCTGTACCGCCAATCGTCGAGTCCAAAACGAAAGTACGGGACGCGTGACCAAATCATGACGTCCACCCATGACGAACTCTTTTGGATGTGCCAGCATAATACCAAGAGGATCGATGAGCCCGTTTGTGTGCCACGCTGCACAAAGTGAGCCTCGGTCTGTTGGTATGTTTTCCATGCCCGAATATTCAATCGTTCGAAATTGATTCGCAGCAGTGCGTCGGCAAAGGAAGAAAGCAAATTTGGTCCAAAAAGGGCTTCCTGGAGTTTCTTTATCGAACGAGGGCATCGGCGTGTTGAGGAGTTTTTCCATCTTCATGTTCGCCGAGGACTTCGACAGAACGGGAAGCGCTTCTCCTCGATGATCAACAACGCCATCAAATGGTGCAACGCCTTTGGCCACATTCAGGCCCCCATCGTAATGTCAGTGGCAAGCGAAGCCAACGCTTGGTGGTCTGGATCATGAGGCGGATTGGACGGCCACATCGCAGCGAGTGTTGACCCACTATCGCCTTCCGTCCTTGGAAGAACGTGTACGTGGACATGTGGAACTTCTTGTCCGGCAAGAGGGCCATCGTGGATAAGGATGGTGAAATCCGTTGTTCCAAAGTAGTTAGAGAGTCGAGTTTGAACCTCAACAACGCCTGACATCAATTGTGACCGCTCACGCTCATCAAGTTGAGCAAGTCGTTGGACTGGTGTTGTTGGAATGACCAGTGTGTGGCCTTCTCTTCTTGGAAAGATATCGAGGAAAGCGTACCACCCTTCACCTTCTCCAATCTTGTGCGAGGGAATCTCTCCTGACAGAATGCGTTCAAACAACGTTGGTTCTGCCATGGTTGGGCGAAGCAGCCCGAACAAATAATCAAACCGCAGCGGAAGGAGGAAGAATCCAATTTCCAGATGGTCCTTTTCGCAACGCAAGTGTTGTGTTTGTCCCATCTGCAAAGACGAGATTGTGGTGAAGTTGCTCATTGTCAATATCTGGGAAATCTGAGCGTTGGTGCAGGCCTCGCGATTCGGTTCGCATCGAAGCAGATTGAACGTAGGCTTGTGCCATGCGGATTGCAGCCTGTGTTCGAAGGATTTCTAGAAGATTTTGATTCGCAATAAGCGATGATTGATCGCAATAGAGTTGCTCTGCCTTAAGAGAGAGTGCTTCAAGCATTTCACCGGCGTTGTCGTAGTCAGAAGCAACACTTGCAGGTGTTTGCAGTGAGTTGAGCGTCTCTTTCAGCCCGGTCACGACTGGGTTCAATCGCTGAACTGGTCCTTCGGATTCACCACCAAGCATGCTCAGTTCTGCTTCAGCAAGACCATGCGCTTCTTCGAGTGATGATGCGCCAGTGAATTTTCTCTTTTCAATCCACTCGGATGCATTTGCGCCCGCTGCTTCCCCTACTGCGATGGCATCGAGGAGGCGATTTCCTTCGAGAACATCTGCTCCATGTAGGCCACTCGAGGCTGCTGATCCTGCAGCATAAAGTCCTGTGAACCATCGTGCCCATGATTGTAAAACGACACGGCCGTGTTCATCGGTTGGCAACCCTCCCAGTGTGTGCGCAGCGACAGGCGCAACTTCGACGGTTTGTCTGTGCATGTCAATGCCCGTGCGCTGCTTGATGGTGTCAAAGAGAACAGTCCACCAGTCTGCATTTTCTCCGAGGTTCCGTGCATCGAGAACCGTTGTTCCAGCTTCGTGCATTTTCGAGCAAATTTCAGAGGTAGGTGTGGTCGAAGTTGTCTCGAGAGTAGTGCCTGAGGGCGTATGCAACGTTGCACCATCCGAAAGAATTGATTGAGGTACGACCAAGTTGGTTCCAACGACCCCGAGTGGGGCTTCGGCAACGAATTCCATGTTGCGCAATGGTGCACCAGCACGATACGCGAGGTCCATTCCAAGTGAGGTTGATCCATTGGTATATGCGCCCTCAAACCCTCCATCTGCGATGATGAGTGCCTTGCATTGTATGGAGAGGATGCGCCCGTTCAACATGTCAATGGCAATCAAACCGTTGACAGAATAGTCGGTGTGAATCAATTCCAAAGGAACCTGATCGCCTCGACGAGTTACACCATGCTTCATGCATTGTTCTTCAAGAACTTGTTGAATTTCACGAGTTGTTGCATCTCCAGCATTGATGAGGCGAGGTTTGGAATGGCCAGAAGCGTAATGTCCTTTGACAATCCCTTTTGCGTCACGTCGGAAATTGACACCTCTTCGCTCGAGAAGATCAACAATCCGCAAAGCCTTGGTCGTTTGTTCAGCGACAATGTCTTGGTCGCAAAGGAACGAACCCATCTTGATTGTATCTTCTCGATGACCGCGATTGCTTTCCTCTTGGATGTGGCATGCGATGCCATTCATGGCATCCAAACCGGCATCGCCGAGACCGGTAGAACTCATCATGAGGACGCTTGCTCCATCCTTCGATGCTTGTGCAGCAGCAGACAATGCTGCAGGACCGTCTCCCAGAATCACGACATCCCATGCTTCCATTCCACTACCCCGGTGTTCGTTGCGAGGTAAACCCCCGCCATAAGCAAAGCGCTTGTTCCCCTAGGTAAATCAACTCGTTAAGGTCGGTACATCAAGCTCAGAGAATCGACGGACGCGTAGCAATTGACGAATTCGCTCAATGCGTTGCCGGCTTTCTTTTGGCAATACATTTGTTCGAACAATTCTGGAACCAAGAACGACCCCCTCATCGTCACGAAGCGTCACTTGAACTTGCGCTGCACCCTTGAAACTACGATTCCAAGCAACATTGATCCAGAGAACGACTGTACGCTCGAGATATCGCGGTAGCCAACTCAAAACATCGTCATCAGAAGCATGCGTAAGTTCGATGGCTTTCGTTGGAGGGGGGCAGGGAGCCAATTCAAACCGGTGGTCAATGGACTGCGGCTCCCCTCCGGGAACTTGAACTTCGACACGAACGTGGGTAGCATCAAACGTCTGATTGTTGAGTGCAATAAAGAGGCTGCCTGACCCATCGTAACATGTCGAATCAAGTGAGATATCCATCCTCCACGGAGAGAGCAAAATCTCAGGCGCTCCAGAAAGGAAATCGTTCTGCAATCGTTCAAACAATCGGAAAGCTCCAGGCTGCCAAGCCCTTGCATGTTCAAGGGCGCGTTGGAGTGTTCGCCAATTGAAAAATTGAGTTTCAGAGAGAAGCGTTCGTTCGATAGCATCCGGCGGCATGAAGTCACGTAATGAGTCAAGAACAACCTCATCGCTAATGATGGAATGAGCATTAAGATGCAAAAGGAAGAGAAGACGTTCTCTTGCCTGTATCGGGTCAGTCCCGGGAAGAATAGCATCATGAAACCGAGCCTCCCACTCAGCCCATTCGATTTGCGAATCCGGATCGAGATGCGATTGAAGCAATTGACCCAATGGAGAGCCTAATTGTGTTGGATGGTGCGTTGGTGCATAATGTATCAGCAATGGCATCGTATCTGCCTGAAGTCGGATGTAATAAGTCGTCAAAATAGAGTGAATGCTCAAGCCAATTCCCGCAGTCATCGATGCCAGTAAGAGCAAATTCCATGCGACTGAACGAGGCGTAATGAGCATTGAAAGACACAACAACGTCAGAGACGTGGTCGCAAGGAAGGCACTGATGTTGTTTTGTCGGCGTCCATCTCGAAGGCCTTCAAGGACTCGGTCCATCCCTGGTTGCGCTCTGAGCGTGTGTCGCTTTCCATCCCCAAATCCTCCCTGCTCACGAAGAGAAATCTTTGCTTCTACTGCAGACCATGTCGCTTCGCTTCCTGCGATAGGGGGGACGAATGCTGCAAGAGCCGGAATCAACCAAATAGCGAGGATGAACAACGGAGAAGTGTATGGCAAGATGGAAGGATCGATAACGAGCAAAACTGCAGTTATGGCGATACCAAAACCGACGACGTTTCGAAACGCAAGGAAGAACGAGTTGTTGGCAATTTGTCCGCTTTTCATGCGGAAACGTTCGCTCTTGACCCAGGCTTCACGTGTACGTTCGAGAGGATCTTCGTTTCGAGCAAAGCCATGGCCGTAAGGATCTGGCAAGGACTTGATGGTTCGCCGGGTACGAGCAACGATGGATTCTTCCTCTGGCTCCATCTGACTCAGTCCTCTGTACGAACAGCCCACATATCTCTTCTTCGCTGCATCTTCGGTGAATCAATCCGGTTTGGCGGGCGTGGCAGGATTCGAACCCGCGATCTTCGGCTTAGGAGGCCGACGCATTATCCAGCTGTGCTACACGCCCAGCGTTGCCAAAACGCCCCCTATGATGGAGGTTACTGTTGCTGAATTGCAGCAAAGTCATGCAACATCTGCTCGATTTGAATACGTCCTTGCGACGAGCGCCGAAGCCGTACATCGCAGTCTGATAATGCACTAAGAGCGAGCGTCAATTGATCCTCTGGAAGATTGAGGCGCCCTCCAGTGAGAACCTGATGCGCTTGTTCAACAACATCCTCGGCTTCCAAACTCTGTTGTGTAATGATCTCATCATAGATTCCCAAGGCGCCCTTGAGTTTTCTCGTGTTCTTGTAACCGTCTTTCTCCCAACGCCATTCGACAACTTGGCCTCGCAATGCAGATTCTATCATACGTTGGACCTCATTGGTCGATATCATTGTAAGAAGACGGTGAAGATTACCTCGTTCACCAAGAAGACCTCGAAGTGCTAGAACTTCAGTTGTGAAGATGGCTTTTCGAAGATTCCCGTTCGAAATGTGAGCAATGTCTCCAAGAATGCCTCGAACCGGTTCAACGCCTGCAGAAGTGCACAACTCTGAGAGTTTGGACTCGATTTGCTTGCGTGGGACGCCCGTAAGTCGGATGTGTTGTGTCCGACTACGAAGCGCATCGATCAATCGAGAAGGGGTTTGGGCTGTGAAAATGAATCGCGATGTTTGGCTTGTTGCCTCCATCATACGGCGCAAGAGTGGTTGACGTTTGTGCCCGAGATAGTCAGCATCTTCAATAACGATGATGCGAGAAATATGGACGTCGGTTTGACTCCCACGTTGGGATTCATGGCCTGCTGGCGCAACGTCGTCCGTAGCTACCTGCGAAAATGTTGAGTCAAACGCATCGAGAGATGTTCTGCTTGCGAGTGTGTCGCTTGAATCCTTTCCTCCAGGTCGCAAGAACGACTCAAAGGCAGCCATCGCACCAGCAGACTTCGCAAGATCCTTGGCTTGCAGAACGTGGGTGGTTGAGCGCCACGAAGGGCCGAGAACCTGTCGGACAATGAGGCGCCATGCAGCGGTTTTTCCAGATCCAGGAGGGCCAGAAAGAAGAAGATGGGGTGGGTTGGCTTGGAGCGCTACGCGTTCGATGGTCTCGATGGTTGATCCCTCAAGCGCAAGGTCCGAAAAGCGACGAGGGGGGTGGGTCTCAAGCCAACTCGCCATGCGTATCAATCAACGACAAAGGTCTTTGACCATTTGTGTGAATTCACTCTGCCTTGAGTGTCTTCTTCTTTCGGTCTCCGCTGCTTCTACGGAGCTTCATGAAGATCTTGCAACCGCAATGGCTGCAGTGAATTCCGTTTCGCTCACGGTCAAAGCTTTCGATGGTGCCGCAAAGCGCACACTTGTAGTCTACAAGTTCCGACATAGCCCAACCGACCTGCCCATTGGTTTTGAACCTGTCCGTCGAGAAATCGATCTCAGAGACCGCCAACAAGCGGTCGCGTCATGCGAATCTCAGTTGCCTGGGAAAGGTCTGTGTCTGCAATAGCGCTTGCAGCAACCATCTGGCCGTCGACAAACACCCAGTTGTTGGCTTCCTTTGCGCTAGAAGCGATTTCTTCCTTTGTCATTTCACAGACCGAATGGCCTGTCGCATCTGTAATTTGAACCGTGAACGTTTCGGATCCGCCAACAATGGACGGTACCAATCGCAAGACGTTGTCTTGGTTGAGTTCGGTGTTTGCAATGGTGGCAGCATCAACCATTTGGCCGTCAACGAAGAGCCAGTTGCCTTGGTTGGTTGTCAACTCATTCGTAAGTTCCTGCTTCGTCATAGTCATGGCTTGGTCGCCTGCTTCGCTTGCGACAAGAACGGTGAAGGTCTCTGCTCCACCGACCATACCAGGGTTGATTCGAATCTCGGTAGAATCGTTCAACTCGATGTTTTCGAGTTCTTCGACACTGACCATTTGTGAATCGACAAAGACCCATGTGTTTTCGTTTGCGGAGACCATCTCAACGATGTCCTCTCGGGTCATGAGTTCTTGCTCGTGACCACTCTCTCGTGCTACGTGAACTGTGAATTTCTTATCCAACATTTTTGTTCCTCGCAAACTGTGAATCTCTAGAGTATATGAACGCGCGGAATTCGGCATGTTCAAGGATGTTCTCGGAACAAGGAACATCATGGGCGAAGATACACCTCTTGTCATCGATGTTGTAGACAACGGTGGTCAATGGACACATCGTGAATGGAGGATGTTGAAGTATCTTAAAGTCGACACTCAAATTATTCCAAACGATACACCTATTGATCAACTCCGAGAATTGGATGGACTCATCCTCTCCGGAGGTGCTGCAAGGATAGGGCTGTCCGGTGAGTTGGGAAACTGTGCTGAATTCTTGAAACTCGAAATTCCAATCCTTGGCATATGCGCAGGCCACCAATTTATGGCTCGATTCTATGGCGGCGATGCCCGTGAATCACCAATCCCCGAATTTGGCGCTATGGAAATTCAACTTCACGATGGTGGGGGCAAAATCTTCGCCGGAACATCAGAAACCCAGACCGTATGGGAATCTCATAATGATGAAGTTCATGTCGTACCTGAAGGATTCTTTGTTACCGCAAGCAGTCCATCTTGTGAAGTACAAGGCATGGAGAACGATGCAGGAGATCGTTTCGGTTTGCAATTTCATCCTGAAGTCAACGATTCAGAGTTCGGCAAAGTGATGTTCGAAAACTTTGTCGAAGTTTGTCGAAAAGCACGGGATGCCTAAATCTTGAGATTGGCTTGTCGAGCAAGTAGAAGCACTTGCATGGAATGCTCAAGCATGGCTGCATTCGCCATGGCTTGGTCAAGATTGGCTCCAACCGCGTAGGCTCCATGACCTCGAACTACAACACAGCGCATGCCACCTTGTTGCAATGCTTCTGCGACTTGACGAAGGAATTCATCTGGAGCATCATCGTCAGGGTCGACAATGACGACCTTGCCAATGTGTTCTTTACCAAGGACATCGATTGGTTGGACAAGAATGAGGTCCTTCTCACAACTTGCCGCTGTTGTGTATGGCCCTTGCATATGGATGCATGCTGCCGGACCACCTGTGGCAAGTGCTGCAACGGAAGCAAGGAGAACTTCGTGGACCTTCCATTCACCAATGGCGCCACGAGGAGGGTTTCCTCCAAGGGGACCTCCGACAATGCCTCGTTCGTCAAGACGAGCAAGCATGGTTGAATGGCGAGTGCTGATCATCAAGCCTGGCTCATCTGGATGGAGCATGGAAATAGCACCCATTGTTCCTTTGACCAGTCCTTCACGACTGAGTTGGCGCCCCATTCGAGCGAAGTCGGCCACGATGTGTGGGGGAACGACAATGTTGTCGAGGACAACCGGCGGCATCGGTGTTTCTTCGATTTCTTCAATCACTTCGACTGCGCCGGTAAGGCTTCCACGTAGACGTTCGATTTCTGCTGTAAGTCGAGCGATTTCCATTTCTCGATCTGCGTCAACAGGGGGTTCTTCTTCGTGCTCTTCTTCAGAAACAGGTTCCTCAACCGGCGTTTCTTCTGAAGGATTGTCTTCCTGTGTAGGCTCAGCTGCAGTTGGTTCTGGAACCTCTTCTTCGATGACTGGAGGGGTTTCTGTTGCGGCCGCCTCTGAAGCAACTTCTTCAGTAGGAGGTACTGCTTCAGACGGCTCTTCCACCACCTCAGGCTCTTCACTTGCCGGTTCATCTTGAACGGATTCTGATTCTTCTTGTACAGGTTCTGGGGACGTTTCTGAGACTTCCTCAATAACATGTTCTGCCTCTTCGATTGGTTCCTCCTCAACAGCAGGATGAGCGGATGGAGGTCCTTGAGGCGGACCTTTTGGAGGGCCAGAAGGAGGGCCGGTTGGAGGACCCGATGGAGGACCTGTCGGCCCATCGCTTGGAGGACCTTGGGGCGGGCCTGACGGAGGATCTGTCGGAGGACCTGTCGGTCCTGATGGTGGACCTGAGGGTCCAGGTGGACCAGATGGCCCCGGTGATGGAGTCGTGTTTTCAATTCCTTCCATGGCACCAAATGCGCCATCAAGCATGGAGCCTAGAGCGGCTTCCTCTGCTTGTTCTCGTGCTTCTTCCGCCGAGGTTTTCTTTGCTGCCATGGTCGTCCCTGACTATGCCATACCTCGCGGCTTAAATAGCGGTTCCGTTACGGATGGATGCCTACGGCCCGCTTGGTGTAGAGGTTATCATGCAGGATTGTCATTCCTGCGACCCGGGTTCAATTCCCGGAGCGGGCGCCTCACTCATCTCTCTGATGTACTGTCACCGTACCGCACACTCGGCACCAAACCTTGATGCCGTCAATTCGTGGGGTTGCCCCTGCGATATCGATGCTTGCTCCACATTGGCATTGGACAACATTGCGCATGGTCGTGCCAACGCTTCGACGTTCATGAATTCAGCGCTTGTTTTGGTTTGACAAGACCAGTTCGTAGCGAAACATGGCTTTTGCAGTTGAGAATCCTTTGATCTCTTCAACATGAATCCTGATAATCGTCCAATCTCTCTCTTCGATAACTGCACGCAGTTGATGTTCGATATCGGCTTGCTTTTCCTGAATCGACCAGCCGCAAACCATCGATTCATCGTCTAATAGCAGAGGGAGAAGATCTGGTAAATGATCGACGCTCTCATGGGGCAGGTTTACCAAAAGAACGTCAACAGTACCAATCATCTCTGGCCTTGATTTCACGAGTTTGCGTGCGTCCATACAATCCACAACGTAAGTGCCATCTTGCTTGCGCTTGGAATGAAAATATTCCATATTCTGCTTCAGAAGAGGAGTTGCGTCCGGATTCATATCGTTGACGTACGCTTTGGAAACAAGGTTTGCATCTGTATACAACAGTGCCATCGATGGGCCAACGCCTGCATATGGATCGGCGACGACAAGTGGTCGGCCTTTCGACTGCGACACCGAAGTGACTGCATCAAGAGTTCGCATTCGTTGGGTTCCTAGGCGACCTGAAAAGTATGCAACAGCAGGATTGATGTTGAATTCATGGCCGTGTTCTCGGTATCGTGTTAGCGTCGAGTCGTCGTCGTTTCGAGCCTTGAGTACTCGTAAGTTACGAACTCTAAATTCACCTACAACACCGTCGTCATGACACACGACGCGAACCGATGGAAATTGTTCCAACATCGCTCGTGCAATTTCGTGTTCAACCTCAATCATCCCGTCTGGGATCTTGACGAGTAAAACATCTCCTTGTATCTCAAACGCTTGTGGGAACTCATCACCAAACTCAGTCCGTATCTCATCCGAAATGTGTTCCCAATAATGCCGAGCTTTCTTATCCGTTACATCTAGCTCAATCATTATGTTATCTCCCCAAACAGAGTCGTCTGCTTGAGGTGCATTCGAATTGAGTGGAATGGCCGTGTCGTGACCAACTCGTTGCACTCGATACCCGGTTTCATACCAGCCATTCGTTTTGCAAAGGTCAATCCAATGCGACGTCTGAGCACTCGGCACCCTCAAATGACGCATAGTTCTCGGAGAACCATCGCAAGTATGAGGTTTGAGGATGGAAAATGGCAGCATGACTGGCTTTGCGCTGATTGGAATGGGGCCCGGAAAGGTCGAATCCATGACGCTTGAGGCTGTTGAAGTTGCAAAAAAGGCTGATGTCCGTCTCTACGAAGCCTATACAGCATTGTGGCCTGAAGATGAATTGTCCAAATTGGAAGCGTTGATTGGCCCAATTGAACGCATCATGCGGCCTGCTGTTGAGCGGCCTGAAGAGCTGTTCGAACGAGCGAAAACGCAATCCATCGCCATCTTGGTTGTTGGTGATCCAATGCAGGCAACGACCCACATCGACTTTCAACTGCGTGCTCAGAAAGCTGGTCATTCTGTTCGAGTGATTCATGGCATCTCTGTGACAACGCTTGTTCCAGGTTCAACAGGTCTTTCGGATTACAAATTTGGACGGTCAACAACGTTGACGTATCCGTACGGTGACTGGATTGTTACATCGCCACTCGAGGTGATGTTGAGAAATCAGATGCAAGGCCTCCACACCTTGGTGTTGTTTGACCTCGATCCTACTGGCGCAGGAACCGGTGACCAGCGCCCCATGCAGCCAGTGGATGCATTCGCAAGCATCGAAAAAATGGCTCAGAAACTCAGTGAATCAGATGTTGATGGGGCTTTGAAGGAACAAGCTGCATCCTTGTTTGAATCCATGTGCGTCCTTTGTTGTGACTTGGGTACAAACGATGCATCCATGCAAACGACTTCCATCAACAATCTCAAGACCCAATCAGGCGGGAGATTGAATTGCATGGTCTTCTTAGCCAACTTGTCGGAGATGGAACAAGAGGCCATCAACCGCTGGATGTGATACGATGGATGTTGGAATTCTTCTTTCCTTCTTGCTGTTTCTCGGATTCTTTGCAGGTGTTGGACTTGCAAGCATGCGCGTCAAACAAGACACAACCGATGACTACCTCGTAGCAGGGCGCGGAATGCATCCTGCTCTCGCAGCGCTCTCAGCGGTCAGTACGTGGAACTCTGGTTACATGTTCATCGGTTTCATTGGATTCATCTACCTAATGGGTTACTCTGCCATCTGGATCGGTTTGATTTCCACTGTTGGCCAATTGGTTGCATGGGCTTGGCTGTACAAATTCATCCAAAAAGAAGGAAATGAACGTGGATTACGCTCGCTTTCTTCCCTTGTCTCTGAGAAAGCTGGGGCTCCGGAAGCAAAATTGGCAGCGGTACTCTCCGTGTTCTTCTTGTCAATCTATGCTGCAGCACAACTTACTGCAGGAGGAAAGGCGCTCTATGTTATGCTCGGCTGGCCTGAATTGGTTGGTATTCTCATCGGATTCGTTCTCGTCGTTGCGTACTGTTACGCAGGAGGTATTCGAGCATCAATTTGGACCGATGCTGCTCAATCCTGCGTGATGATCGTTGGATCGGTTATCTTGTGTTGGGTTGCTCTTGGTGATGTTGGAGGGTTCTCTGGAATGCACAGCGAACTGGAATCGCAAAGTGCGACCCTTGTCAATTTCCTACCGACGGATATCTCATTGGGCATCTCACTTTACCTACTCGCATTCTTCCTTGGTGGATTGGGTGTTGCAGGTCAACCACAAGTTGTATCCAGAGTCATGACGCTCAAATCCGATGAGGATCGAAAGCAGGCCATGATTTGGTTTTTCGTCTGGCAAACGCCGTTCATCGCTTTGATGTTCATCGTTGGACTTGCCAGTCGAGTCTTGTTTACAGATGGTGATTTCGATGCAGAACTTGGTCTACCTGCACTCGCTATGGACACACTACCTGCACTTGGCGTTGGAATGATTCTTGCATCAATTTTCGCTGCAACAATGTCAACTGCTGACAGTCAAGTCCTTGCTTGTACCGCCGCCATTACCGACGACATCAAACCAGAATGGCGAGAAAATCACAAGACGACCAAGAAAGTCACCTTGTACGTCGCTGCTGCTGCTACTATGATTTCGATCGGAGGACTTTACGTGCCCGGTGGCGATTCCGTCTTTGCGCTCGTCGTTCTTGCAGTCTACGGCCTCGGTGGCATCTTCGTTCCTCTTCTCATCGTTCGCTGGACAGGTTACAAGCCCGACACATTTCACTCGATTGTCATGATGATATCGGCCTTCACAGGCGTCATCGTTTGGACATTCCTCGGTCTTGGAGAGGACGTCTTCCCATCTGTTCCAGGCGTTGGATCTGCATTCATTGCACACTTCATCATGTGCGCAGTTCGTGAAGATTCTGCTTCCAATCCGTTTGGTCGATTCGAAATTTCACAAGAGCGGCGGCGGCAATTTGCAACAGTTGGAATCATCGCACTGTGTTTTGTTGGCGTTGCAGAAGGTGCCTATGCAGTCTACGGACCGGAGGGCGATGGAGAATCGGATGCAAACAGAGTCGCTATGTATCAAATCGATGGAAATTTTTCTCTTATTGAAATTGGATCCGGGACTGAAGTGATTTCAGATAGCGCTCAAGTTTCAGCTTCAAGCGATGCTGTAGATTGGAATGGGTTGAACGTCGTAGGGTTCCACATGATGACGAGCCATACGGACAATGAACAGGGTTGCAATTTCCTCGCAAATACGGAAGATGACGAAGTTGGGTATGATGGAGGCATCGATGGTTCAACTGTAGCGAATTCAGGATTGCAACAAACACTCGAATCTGAATTCTATTGGATAGATTCTACTCTTGTCGGGAGCACAACGACCAACTCAACCTCCTCAATCGCTTCGATGCTCGATGGCGGTGATGTTGGAATGGGAATGTACGAATTTACAATCAACGTCGTTGTCAACAGCGGAGGTTCTCCAGTCTGTCAAAACGATGATTCAAACGAATCAATTGATTGGACAATCTCTCTGATTACGCTTGACTATACGTTAACAGAAGTCAAAGAGTGAATCGTTGAGCCTCGTATCCAATTGACCAGCCTGATGCTTCAAGTTGTCTAAATGCATCCGAATGTGGGTTATACAACAGGTTTGTATGATTGAGATGAATAAAATAGATGTCTGGATCATCCTCGCGTCGTAGTCCCAATCGGTAAAGTGATTCTTCGACCGTCGGATGTGGAACGACGCCCATGTCACGGCCTTGCAGTTCACCACCAGACCAAAACGTTCCATCGAGGAGTGCGACATCGATGTTGAATTTCCGAAGGAACGCTCGAATTGATTCACAACCGTGTAGTTCCAGAGTTTGATCCCAAGAATCGTGATCGGGTAAGAACAGCAAGGACTTCTCTTCGCCTCTGATGATTGTAGCATGCATGTCCGAAAGTTCAGCTCGATGAGGTACTGGAATGAATTCGACAATCACATCATCGATCTCAACCTGCGGAAACGTACTAGGCTCAAGCACATTTTGTTGCAACAATTGATTCCAAGCCGGTGTTGCTTCAATGAGTGCTTGCATCGATGGACTGCAATGGAGTTTGATGTTTCGTGCTGACATCGTTTCTCGGCCAAACAAACCCAGTCCATCCACGTGGCCAAGGTGTGCATGGGTGATGAAGAGATGATCGATGCTCGGATTGCCAATCATCCGCAATTGACGCCCAAGGTCTCGGGTTGCTTCGACAAGGAGTGTTGTCCCACCGCTTGTTTGAATTCCAAGAGCAACTGGACTCCTGTAATCATCTTCTGTCAATCCTTGACAGCACGAACGAGTGCAGCCAGGTTGGGGGCGCCCTCCGTCTTGGGCGATTCCAAGCAGTGTAACGACCGCCATGATGACAGCACACACTCCTGCAACATAGACATATTCAGGGGGAAGACCTCAAGCGAGACGCCTGTCTGGAATGGGATGACGGGCTTATGGCACGACCAGCGCAGGTATCCTTCCCTGGCCAAAAACAACGGATGCGGATGCGTGGAACAAAGCATGCAAACGATGCTACGGCGAAGCGGCTCAGTCGGCAATTGCGACAGCTCCTCGATGACCCGGACAAGTATCTCCCAACCATGACATGGAAAGGCCGCTTGAGTTGGGGTCGGAAAGATCCGGTAACGAAGACCTTGCAAGAACTCCGAAAGATTGTTGCCAAAAAAGACGATATGAAATGGCTCTCAAAGAGAATGCTTGCAAAACGTGGCGATCCAGTCGGGAAAGCCCTTGCTGGCTCATTGCATGCTGCTCATGATGAGGAGATTTCACTGGTTGGAAATTTCAAATCCCCGAATTTTGGGTCGGGCTCGTTTATTCGACGTGGCGACGGGAAGCAAGGATATCTTGCTGGATTACAAAATCATCAGAATCTCACATTACGGATGTTGCCATGGGAAGAACATGCACGGAAAGGGATGTACTTCTTTTCCTGGGAAGATGGATTCGTATGCACTGGACCAAATCCAAACCCTCCAAAGGGATGGCTGGAAGATGTTCTCGAACGATCTCGTTTTGATTTCAAACACGAAGAATTGGAGGGTGTCGATGTTTACGTGGCCGGAGAGATAACTGGACAAGATGTTCTCAACGGAACGCCTTCCTCACAAGGATGGGTTCGTCTCACATTCAAACACGGACCGATTGTTGGCATCGATTTGCAATCTCTGAAGGCTACCAAAGAAAAACAGAGTGCATTTGTTCACCATCTTGCACTTTCGATGCTTCCTCCATTGCTGACTTCAATTGTTGACATTGATGCGATGTGGGTTCCAAATGGATGGGATCTGAAGGACAGTCTTCCAACTGGTGCGCAAGAAGGTCTTGAGAAGTTGATGGCTGGTTGGCATGGTTTGACTGTTCCAGAAGGCAACCTTACACGGGCTTGTGAACGTGCAGTTCTTGATTCACTGGATTTCGGTTTGCTCATTGGCTCTTCATGGAGCAAAGGAGATTCCATTGAACAAATCCTAGCATCTTTGGAGGACATGCAAGGCTCACAGGATGAGAAACTGCTTGCAGCTGGTGTGTTCCTTGAGGCCATGGGACTGACAAAAGAAGGAATTCGAATCGATGCAAGAGGTGGACGACAGGAACGTGAAGGAAGCATCGTCGAAGTCATGGAAGGTGCAAGCCTTACCGATGCAGTGCAAGCCTTGTGGGAAGATTTCGGCCTCGCAGGACTCACATCCATTGGAATTGAAGGCGATGAAGCCGAAATCATTTGGGAGCAGCAGTTGAAGAAACCAAAGCCCCTCAAAACCTTCCTCAAAGGATTGGACTCGTCGAGGAAGAAAGCACAACAAAAAGCAAAATTCCCTTACCGCATTGGCGATCTTCCAGGACCTGTTGGTGCGATTCATGATTTGATTCTCACTGGCCTATTGGAAGGTCCAGGAATTGCTGAACGAAAAGCCACATCACGACATGACGATATCGATGGCGCCGCTGCGGGGTGGGCATGGTTGCGTGCTGCTGAACGCTCAACAGGACAAGAATGGCATTTTGAATCGCTTGCTCGAGACCGTGGTGGGGCTTGGATGGAAGCAACGAAAGCATTGCTCGAAGCAGGAAAAGGGCTCCTCAATTCAGAAGAAAGTACGGCTGCAGATTTCATTGAGGCCTTGAACGTCCTACATACATCGACAGGACAGCAAGAGCCTCTTCCAAATCAGCCTAATGCTTGATTCAAATCTTCCCAAAGATCCTCAACATCTTCGATTCCAACGCTGATTCGGACATATCCTGGCTCAATTCCTGCAGCGATACGAACATCGACTGGCATGGCCATGTGACTCGAGGTAGCAGGCACTTCAATGAGCGATTCAACACCACCAAGCGAGGTTGCTTCATAGAACAACTTCAGCTTGGACATGAATTCCATAGCACCCTCGTCGCCACCAGCGACAACAATTCCAAGCATTCCGCAACCTTTCGGTACAACCCGCTGTGCAATTTCATATTCGGAATGTGAAGGAAGTGTAACATGCTGAACACGGACCACGTTCGGGTGATCTTGGAGTCGACGTGCAAGTTCTGCAGAATTTGATGTGAGGATCGGCATACGTGCGTGGAGGGTGCGCATACCTCGTTCGAGGAGGTAGCAATTGTGAGGATCTGGAGCGCCTCCAAAGTGAACACGACCCATGAAAATCTTCGAAATCAGCTCCTTTGACCCAACGACTGCTCCTCCAAGGAGGTCAGAGTGGCCACCGAGGTATTTCGTTGTGGAATGGATGACCAAATCTGCGCCCATGCTCAAAGGCTGGCAGCCCCAAGGTGATGCGAATGTGTTGTCGACGATGACCAACAAATTGTGTCGCTTTGCAACCTCAACCATCGCTGGAATGTCGCAAACTTTGAGGTTTGGATTTGTGATGGTTTCGATGTACATGATTTTCGTATTGTCTTGGATGGCTGCTTCGTACGAAGAAGGATCACGAATATCGGCCATGGTTGTCTCAATACCAAGTCTTGGCAATTCTTCCGTCATCAGACCATAGGTTCCCCCATAAACATCGGCAGATGCGACGATGTGGTCGCCTTGGTTGAGGAGCATCAGCATGGTTGTCGAGATAGCGGCCATACCGCTTGCAAACGTTTCAGCATCTTCTCCGCCCTCCATCGCACAAATTTTCTGGGCGACTGCATCTGAATTAACAGAGGAAAGGCGCGAGTAAAGAAGTGTATGCTGAGCACCAGCAGCCCAACCAGCATAGCGTTCTTCCGTGAGTTTGTAGGTCGATGAAAGGAAGATTGGCGTGTTCACAGAATCGCCAACATGATTGGTTCCTGCGTGCACGTTTTTGGTCGCATCGCGGTGATTGTTGTGTTCTGCCATGGTCTCGCCCGATTTTTTCCTCATGGCAGACAGGACTTGAACGATGTGCTACTTTTCGATGGCTTATTCTTCCTCAGGTTCGAAGATAACAACTGATATTGGAGCTTGTTTGTTTGGATTCTCGCGTAGCTCAACCATGAGATTACCAATGAGTAAGGCGCCACCGCCAACCGCAATCCAGCCTGTCCAACTGGTCATGCCCAAGCCTAAGGCAAAGATGGTCGCCCAGACCGGTTCAAGGGCATAGATGATGGCTGCTTGGACAGGGTGGAGGAAGCGTTGAAGCAGATTCAACAACAACAGAGCAAACAGCGATCCAATCAGGCCCAAACAAAACAGTGGAATAATGACTCCGTCGTTCGTGAGAACCGATAATGCATCGGTTGTTGACGTCCCTGCTGTGAGGATCGCCACCACAAGGCTTCCTATAGCAACGATGAGAAAGGAAGTACTCGTTACGCCAATTGGACTCATTTCTTCGGTTATCTTCTGTGTATAGAGGATATGTAGAGCGAAGAAAAAGGCGCAAAAGACCGTAAGAACTTCCCCTGCACCCCATGACAGATGAGGCGGTCCTTCGATGAAACCTGCTCCAAATGTTGCAAGGGCAACACCGAGAATCATGGTCCGAGTCACTTTTTGTCCGGTTAGTGTCGTCGTGATCAACGCCGTAAACACGACGTAGAGTGAGGTCAAGAACGCTGATGTCGATGGTGTGATTGAATCAAGACCAATCATCTGGGTGATGAAACCAACAAGCAAGATACCTCCAAGAATTGCTCCTCCTTTCCACAATTGTTGATCTCCTAATGCTGAACGGGCCTCTCTTGAAATCAAAAAGAGAGCAATAAAGGCGATGAAAAATCGTCCACCAACGAGCGTTGCAACAACGGGTGTTCGGCCATATGCCTCGATTTCTGGCTGGATGGCATTCATGGCTTGTTTCATCCAAATGAAGGTTGCACCCCAGGCGAACGTCACGGCGAGGAGGCCCCATGCCGCCTTTCGACGCATCAATGCCTCCATGATTCCCCTCTTCCATTCATAGTGCATAGTGATGATGGTCGGTCAAGAAGGCTCAAAGAGCGTCGATAAGTGGTCAAACCATGTCGTCTTGGGAGGAGCCCATTGAAACCGGCGAAGTGCCTGAATCCGGGTCTACATTTGATGCCATTGTTGTTGGCGGTGGACCGGGCGGTTGTTCTGCTGCAGGCTATCTCGCTATGGCTGACAAGAAAGTGCTCCTTATCGAAAAAGGCGTTTGGCCTCGGGACAAAATATGCGGTGATGCCGTGGGCGGAAAATCACTGTCGCATGTCAAAGCCCTTGGTGTCAAAAAAACGCTTGAGTCTACGCCTCATTTCAGAGTGAATGGAATTCTGTTCTCCAGTCCAAATGGGAACGAGGTGCGCGTTCCACTACCAGAGGAAGACGTTGCTCGGCTTGAAGCTGGGTATGCATTGCCTCGGCAACAGTTCGATCATTTGCTCTTTGATCGGGTCCAAGAATTGGTTCGCGAGAAAGGCGGGTCTGTCATTCAAGGAGGCTCTGTCAAGGAAGTCTTGTACAACGATGGAAACGACCCCGGAAAAGGAACTGGTTCGAAGCGAAAGGCCACCGGCATTCAATTAACGGTGGGTGGAAGAAAAGGTACTGTCATGGAATTTCATGCTCCGGCCATCGTCGGGGCAGGCGGTTACCTTTGCCCAGTTGCCACCTCACTCGTTGTCGATACGTACCAAGAGACGATGGTTGATCGGAAGCATTACTGTGGCGGATACCGCGAATATTGGGATGGCGTAACAGGCTGTGAAGGAAACATCGGAGACATTGAAATTCACTTTGTTGACACCATCATTCCAGGATATTTCTGGATCTTCCCAATCGGAGAAGGTCGAGTCAATGTTGGCTGTGGTATGGTCATGCATTTGATGGACAAGCAGTCGAAGAAGCTGAAGTCCTTACAGAAGGAGATCATCACCAACCATCCACAATTTAAGGAACGTTTTGCAAATGCGACCATGGTGGAAGGGAGTGCAAAAGGGTGGCAACTTCCATTCGGTTCTCCGAGGAAGAAACAGAAGAACCAGCCACGAAGAATGGCCATGAACGGTGCGTGGCTCGTCGGTGATGCTGCAAGCCTCATCGATCCATTCTCTGGAGAAGGCGTTGGTAATGCACTCGTTACTGGTGAAATCGCTGCACGCCACATCGTTGAGGGACGCTCTCCTGAAGAATACCAAACCGAAGTTTGGGCGACACTTGGTGCTGAACTCAAAAACAGTTACCGAATGCAGTCACTAAGCCGGAAGTCTTGGTTGCTCAATTGGTTTGTTGGGAAAGCAAGTCGCAAACCAGAGTTGCAAGAAATGATGACCGAGATGATTGCAAGCAAAGAAGCGCAAGAAAACTTGCACTCGCCATGGTTCATGTTCAAGACCTTGATGTTCTAAGGTGACATCATGGGGACTGCACTTGAAGGCATCAAAGCGGTTTTTCTCGATTTAGATGGAACGATCTACCTCGGTGGAGAATTGATTGATGGCGCCTTGGATTTTCTTCAGCGTTGCGATGATCAAGGTGTGATGCGCTTCTTCCTTTCCAACAATTCTTCTCGGAGCGTTGATCAATACGTCAAGAAGCTGGAGAAAATGGGGATTCCTGCAACATCGGATGATGTCTTGCTCTCCACTCATGATTGCATTGCGTGGTTGAAGCGGAACAACATCACAGAAACCTACTGTGTTGGAACGCAGGGAATGTGTGAAATGCTCGAAGCTGAAGGGATTTCAACGCGTTCCGCAGACCCTCAGTACGTTGTCCTAGGATACGACACTGAGACGACCTATGAGCGTCTCGAAACAGCAAGTCTCTATCTTCATGCAGGCGTGCCTTTGATGGCATCACACCCGGACATGGTTTGTCCATCACCAGCCGGTGGACTTCCAGATGTTGGAGCCTTCCTCGCACTTTTCAAGGCAACAACAGGCGTTGAGCCGACCCATATTTCTGGTAAGCCAAATCCTGGGATGATTCTGCACAAAATCGATGAACTTGGATTGAAACCTGAGGAGTGCGCTATGGTTGGCGATCGACTTTACACGGATATTGCCATGGCCAATCGTGCCAGTTGCATGGGCATCTTGGTTCTTTCAGGAGAGGCTACGGAAGCGGATGTTGCTGCCTTACCCGAAGGTGCTGAACAACAACCCTCGCTCATTGTCCCATCTGTTGATGCATTACTCAGGTGATGAATTGGGTCTCAAGCAGCGTTGGCAACTGTGGCGGAAACGACGTGTTGTCTTCCCTCCAGATGAAATTCATCAGGCTGGAGAAAATGCAGAATTGAGATTGGAGAAACTCTGCAGAGCTGCTGGGAAAACAAAGCGATGGTCCGTCTATCCATCCGTACGGATTCCTGATCCGGATGGTGGCCGTCGTGAAATCGATTTGATTCTTGTTTCAGGTACGACCGTTCTTGTCGTTGAACAGAAACACTGGTCTGGTCGATTCGAAGTGTTTGAAGATGGAGAATTTCTTCAACACAGAAACAAAGGCGGTGAGCACAGTCATGCGACCGTCGCTCATCGAATTGCTCGTAAAGCGAGATTGCTGGAAGAAATTCATCGTCAACGATATCCTGACAACGAAATGTCATTTCATGTTCTTGTTGCAATGACACATCCGAGACTGGAGTGGCCGGATAAGATTCCTGACATTCCAGCTGAAATGGTCAACGAGCGACAATTACTCGATCGAATTCAGTCGATTGGAGGTGAAGAAATCAACTCAGACTTTTTCGAAACGATGGATGGGTTTGGCACATGGGATGAGATTCACATGCATGGTGGGTTGAAACTCAAGGGCGACCTCCTCGATATCGGCCTTGGAACAGGAGTGGAAGAATGGGATGTTCATCGAAATGGTGAATTGAAAGCAACAGTTAACCATCCGCGTGGATTCTTTTCCATTTTCAAGGACACAACAAGTCAAATTACACTGAGCGATTCAGGCGGTAGGCATATCGACATCAAATGCAAAGAAGGCCCGATGTTGAAAATGCATGTCGTTGGACGAACAAGTTCTGAAGAGGTTGATTGGATGCAAATCGATGGCATCCTCGCTTCAAAGAAACCTGCGGAGTGGGGCTAATGGCAGCACTTTGGGTCGAGTCGATCGGTCTTGTTGCCGGATTCATTGGTATCGTTGCTTGGATTCCTCAAATTCGACGTGTCTGGGTCGATGAAAAGGAGGAGGGGATCTCTCTCCCAACCTTCATTGCCGTGACGGCTTCACTTTCGCTATGGCTTGTTTATGGAATCATTGTCAATTCCATTGCCATGATCGTATCGAACATACTGACGCTTGCGTTCATCATTGCGATAACGCTTGGCGTCTATCGAATACGCAACAAACGATCCGAAGAGGAACTTAGCAAACCGACTTCGTCGTCTCAATGATAACGGCACCAATCTTGTATGGGTCGCCATTGGAAGCAGGTCGTCGATCTTCAAGACGTCCGACCCAACCATCGGTTGGAACAGATGCAGGAACTCGAATCGATGCTCCACGGTCGGAGACGCCGTATGAGAACTGGTCAATCGCTTGTGTCTCGTGCAATCCGGTCAAGCGCTCTTCGTTGTGTGCACCGTAGACAGACATGTGCTTCTCGATGTTGCGGCCGAATGCTTCACAAATGCTGTCAAACAATTCCTTGCCACCCTTGTCACGCATGGCTCCATTGGAGAAGTTCGCGTGCATTCCTGAACCATTCCAGTCGCCCTTGATTGGTTTTGGATGGTATTCGATGTAGTAGCCGTAGCTTTCTGTAAGTCGATCGAGCATGTAGCGAGCAACCCAAAGTTCGTCACCAGCTTGCTTTGCACCCTTAGCGAAGATTTGGAATTCCCACTGACCGCATGCAACTTCTTGGTTGATTCCTTCAAAGTTGAGGCCAGCCTCGAGGCATAGATCTGCGTGCTCTTCAACGAGTGATCGGCCGTGTGTGTTCTTACCACCGACGGAACAGTAGTAGAGTCCTTGTGGACCTGGGTAACCGCCAACTGGGAAACCAAGTGGCAGTTGTGTGTCAACATCCATGATGAAGTATTCCTGCTCAAATCCAAACCAGAAATCATCGTCGTCATCATCGATTGTTGCTCGGCCGTTGCTTGGGTGAGGAGTGCCATCTGGGTTGAGAACTTCGCACATGACGAGGTAGCCGTTGACACGTTGTGGATCGGGGAAGATGTTCACAGGCTTGAGAAGGCAGTCGGATGAACTGCCATCTGCTTGCTTGGTTGAGGAACCGTCAAACATCCAAATTGGACATTCTTCCAGTGTTCCAGTAAAGTTCGAACGAACCATTGTTTTGCTACGCATGTTTTGCGTTGGTTCATATCCATCTAGCCAAATATACTCAAGTTTTGCTTTATCACTCATGGTATCAGACGCCCCGCTGTGAGGGCGGTATATGAACCATTTGCCCATTATTCTTGAGAAAAAATGTCATTATTGAGCAATAAATTTGTATTTTTCTTATCAAACGAGGATTTTGAGCAGATTATGATAGTCCTCATTTAACCAATTGCGCGAAAAAGTAACTTGAAATTTAGCAAACGCCCAAATTATCACATCCCATATGAGAAGCGTCACTGATTGTTCGCCGCTTCGTCTGATTGTGGGGTGATGAGAACATCGTCCGAGGAGCGTTCAATGACCGGTAGTTCTGCAACCGATAGTGAAGGTAGTACGTGGACCGTGCAGGTATTACCGCATGCAGGTGCTAGGTAATCCTCTCCTTGATCGCTCAGAACGAATCGTATACCGTGCCCTGCTGGCAAGAGTGCGTCAATCGCTTGAAACTCCATTAGCATGGTAATTTCTTGGCCGGGTACAACGGTTTGCGCCTCATATCCGCCAGCATGGTAGCGTACATCCATCGTTGCATGACCGAGTCGCAGTCCAGTCTCAGCGTCTTGCATCTCAACAAAGATTTGCCCACCATCAAAGGTCGGAACTGCTGACAGATGGATTGTTGCTAAACCGGCGATGTGGAGATCATCGGTTTCGCTTAATGCCGAACATTCCACAGTCAACGATTGTCCTCCTCCAACAACGGGAGCGCCTCCACCAACGAATGCTCCATCGTTGGTGCAATCGCTCAAATCGAGTTGTAAACGCTCGACATCAGCAGGTGGCCAAGTCTCTTCAATTCTCCATTGGCCATCGTTTCGCTGAACTTGGGCATGCAATGCTGGCTTCTCACCGACACCTTTCAGATAGTACTCCATCCATTCAAACAAGTCTTGGCCCCAGTCCCAGCGTGTCATGTTCTGAATTGCTTCGCCGCCGTAACCAGAATCCTGAGCGTTGTGTTTGGTCCATTGGTCAGGATAATTGTGCTCCCATTGACCGATCATTCCAGCAACGTCGTATCCATTGTCAATGTACTCCTGATACCAGTTGACACCAGGTGGTCCACCAAAGACCATGTGAGGATCAACGTTCCAATCCTGAAGACCCTGAACCCAGTAGATGCTTCCATTGTACTTGCCCAATGCCTTGTCGATGTGGCTTCGTTCATCGTAGTAATTATCCATGTAAGGGTCGAGTTCGCCAAGCCCATAACGCGTTGGCCCTGCGAGGAATCCTTCAACGACGTCACTGCACAGGTTGTCTAGATCGTCACCATCGTAATCGAGAATCGACCCTCCGTAATTCGAGTGCATCACCTGGCTTCGTGCTTCTGCGCTACCATTCTTGTAGAGAAGTGGTCCAAGAGCAGTTGTACCCGATATTGGAACGATGGTTTTCAGATACTGGCTGCCTTGTGCAGCAGCTTCCCATGCAGTTGCACCTTCGTAGGATTTTCCATAAATAGCGACATGGCCATTGCTCCAATTCTGAGTTCCTAGCCATTCGACGGCCATGTGGATGCCAAGTCCTTCACCATCGCCACGATAGTCGAAACATCCTGTGCTCTCTTCGGTTGCGAACACGGCCACCTGTGCAAGAGCATAGCCATGCGGTACGAAATTGTCGTAAATGAATTCGCCGCGACCAGCGCTAACTACGTTGGTTGGTGATGATTGGCTTCCCGGAGACCCGTAATCGAAATATGGGCTCACGACTGCTATGACTGGGACTTGTTCGCCTCCTTGCGTGTTTGATGGCAACCAGTACGAAAGGTGCACTTCAGCGGTATTCGGACCGCCTTCCCAAGTACCAGATGTATCAACCTCGATGTTCACTTCTTGAACGGGAAGTGGTTCGTATGGTCCATCCTCAAGCACCCGAGAATAGGAACCTGTCCAATTCCATTCGAGCGTATGGCGTTCGTAGATGTCTGGGTATGTTTCAACGACCTTCTCTTCCGAGGATGGGGTTGAATTTCCAAAGCATCCTGAGAGCGTCATGCTGAGCATCATTGTTACGAGAAGAACGGTCAGTCCACTCCTTCTCGCCATGTTCGACCCTCGATGAGGTGACATAAACGGTTTGCGTCTTTTCCGCAAACTATGATTGGTGGCAATGCTTGGGGTAAAGCATGGAGGTAAGTGATGCATGGGGTGTTCGTTGGGATGACTCAACCTTGCCCATGGCAAAAACGTTCATGGAAGTCGCTTGGCGAAAACAGAGCTTGGTTTGCCTCGCCGCTGATCGATACACAATGGCTGAGTTGTTCGAGTTGCTCGAATCCGTAGGCGCTTCCATTGCAGCATTGAAAACGCACGTCGACCTCATCGATGATTGGAATATGGAAGAATGGAAGCGTTTCTGTGAACGTGCCCAAGCATTGGACCTCCTTATCTTTGAAGACAGAAAATTTGCAGACATCGGGAAAATTTCCCGGAAGCAAATGGGTGGAATCTACAACATCAAAGAGTGGAGTGACCTTGTGACAGCCCACCTCATTAGTGGACCAGATATTGTCGACGGGTTGCAAGCAGCATGGAGTGAGGCATCAAGAGAAGGTGGTGTTCTATTGCTCGCACAAATGTCCAGTCGTGGCAATCTTCTCAATCCCGAGTACACTTCAACGGTTGTCGAAGCAGGACGAGTCCATCCAGGAGTGTTTGGCTTTATTGGAAACGGATCCAATCCTAATTCTGTACGTGAATTGCGTTCGAAGGTTGGCGAAGGCAAGATGATCTGGACGCCCGGAGTCAACCTTGCGACTGGTGATGGAGAAATGGGTCAACGATACGGCGATCCATACGAAGCGGTCATGGCTGGTTCGGATTGCATCATCGTTGGGTCCGGAATTCATGGGTCGAGTGACCCCGCTGCTGCAGCAGCAGCATATGCAAAAGCTTCCTGGAAAGCATTACTGGAGCGGTGAACGTGGAGGCCTTTCTGTTTCTGGTAGGCCTTTTCCTGTTTGTAGGTTTGCTCGCACTGTTGTACTGGGGCTATTGGAATGCCCGTAAATTGGACCGTCAAATCATGCAGGGCGATCCTTCACTTCTTACAACAAGCACCTACCAGCGTGAGCAAGTCATCCAAGCGCCTCATGGCTCAACCATCATGGAAGGACAAATCGTTCAGTTGCCTGGCCAGTACGTTCAGCCGATTCAGGTTCATCACAATCAATTACAACAGTGAATCAAGGTATCCTTGCTGGTAAGCAATACCAGCACCAAGACCAATGAGAACGAGCAACAACAGAAGTTTTCTGCCACGTTTTTTCGGACGAGCAACATCGACAACTTCTGGTTCGATTGCGGGTAATTCTGCAATTGGAGGAAGAACTTCGAGTGGGGGGAGTTCGGCAAGAGGGGGAAGTTGAATTTCGTCCGGTTGTGGCTTGATACGATCCTCGGGATACAATTCATCAAGGTCTTCAAGACCTGGAGCTTCGGGAATCGGCCCGAGAACTTGGTCCCAGATTTCATCCAATTGTGCTTGACTAACTGGTTTGGCAAGCCAGCCTACGGCTCCGGCTGAGTATGTCGCATGAACGGCTAATTCCTGAAGGCGATTTGGAGCGATAAAGAGAATACGTGAGTCACCTCCATGCTCGCGCATTTCCAAGGCTGCAAGATGGCCATCCAATGAGGGAATGTCCAGGGACATAACCACGAGCTCCGGATCGATCTTGATGTATTCGTCAACAGCAAGGTCTCCATCTTCGCAGACTTGTGTCGCAAATCCTCGTTTCTTGAACACTTCACGCAAGCGCATAATCGACATCTGATTGTTGTCAACAATCAACACAGTCGGTGCTTCATCCGAGGAGACTTCACTGACGTAAGACATTGCGACCAAATCCACTGAAACAATCCTTGCTCATCAATCAACCGATGAAATGAATGGAATTCGGTCATTCTTCGCTTGAAACATCTTCAACCGGGCCTTCTCGAGGATTTTCAAAGGTTTGGCGGACGTTTTCCATGTTCGCCTCTTCCTCTTCCATACGCTTCTTGCGTTTTGGTGCTTGCATGAATTGCATCTGTAGTTCGCTGATGACGCCTTTCAACATCGCGTCGGCAGATGCATCAAGATTTCCTTTGGTTTTGTTTTGCAGCATCCGAAGAATATCGATGATGTCCTTGGCCTCCGAGAAATTGAATTGGAGGCCACCGGCAGGATGTTCCAAGAGTCCGAGATTGGCCATAGCAGAGCGTTGAAACATGTGAACGACGGTAAAGAACGTCTCAGTTTCTTTGTCCTCGAACATGATTCACCCTCACGAAAACATCTCATCCAACAACCAATCGGGATTGAACTGTAGGAGATCGTCGTACCCCTGACCTACGCCGGCGAAGACGATTGGTCGTCCGGTTGCAAAAGCGATTGAGAGGCCTGCGCCGCCCTTCGCATCCGTATCCATTTTGGAAAGAACTGCTCCATCAAAACGCATCATCTCTTGAAACATCTTTGCTTGATCGACTGCATCGTTGCCTGCAAGGGCATCGCCTACAAAGAGAACAAGGTGTGGATTGGCAACTCTTCGGACCTTTTCAAGTTCCTTCATGAGGTTGGTCTTGTTCTGCATTCTTCCTGCTGTATCGACCAAAACAACGTCGATGTTCTTGGCCTTTGCCGATTCAATCGCATCGCGAGCAATGGCTGCGGCATCGCCCCCACGCTGACTCGAAATGCATCGAATTCCCAAGTTCTCGCAATGCGATTCAAGTTGTTGAATCGCTCCGGCTCGGAATGTATCGCCTGCTGCTGCAATAACGGAGTGGCCATTCGACTGCAATCTGTTTGCAATTTTCGCAGCGGTGGTTGTTTTACCAGTCCCATTGACACCTACGAGCATGACAACAACTGGCGCGTCACCCTGGTCCAAGTAAGATTGAACGGAAGCATCGAAATCCCAATATCCTGCTGAAAGGAGATTACGAAGTGCACGCTTGAGAGCAGCTTCGAGAACTTTGGCAAGTTCCGCCCCACGTCGCAATCGTGCCCCAACGAGACTTTTACGCAATGCAGCGAGAACTGATGTAACTGCTTCACTCGAGATATCCGACTCGAGGAGCATCCATTCAAGTTCTTCAAGGAGGTCGTCGAGAACTTTTCCCGCCTTGATGACTCGGCCACCTTGCTCAACAATTCCTCCACCGAGGTCGATGGAGACTGAGCCGGCTTCCGTTTCAATGTCTGTGCTCTTTGATGAGCCTCGAGGAGCGGCTTTCACTTCCACGAGTTGTCGACCTGTTGTCGTCCGCATCATCGAAAGGTCGACTTTCGAACCCTTCGGTTTTGCAATGGTTGTCGCTTTTCGCCGCTTCAATTCCTTTGCTCGCTGCTTTTCCATCTTCTCAAGCCGCTTGCGCTCTTTCTTTGTAAGTGTTACAGGTAGAGCGATGTCATCGTCTTCATCGTCCCAATCATCCCAGTCGTCATCCGAGGATTCAGCAACTGGTTCTTCGAATTGTTTCTCTTCGATTTCAGGTACATCCTCTTCCCAATCTTCCTCAACATGTTTGGACGATTCGAGGGCTGCTGCGCCTTCTTCTGAATCTTCCATGGCAGTGAGCGCGTCAGAGTCGACATCTTCGGCGACCTCTTTGACGCGCTTCTTGAATCGATCGAAGAGGCCCATGTTCTCACCTAATCATCCAAGGTTAGTTCGTTACCAAACATACCGCCTCTGCGACGCTTGGGCTTCGAGACTGGTGTCTCTGCTGCTTCTGGCTGCGTTTCGGTTTCGATGACAGTTGTGGATGGCTCAGGTTGAGTTTGTACTTCTGCTGCTGCAGTAAAGGTTTGAGCCAATGTAGCAATGGTTGATTCAAGTTGCTGGCTTTGCGATTGAAGGCTTTCGAGGAGTGTTCCCAATTCTTCCATTCGTTCTCGAGTAAGTGATGCCGCATCCGACCAAGTTCGTTCACCGAAGATACCGCTTCCGAGATCGACGATGGTGGTTCCTTCTCCGCCACCAGGATGTTGACAAGTGAGCGTTACACCGGCTCCAATGGAGACGTGCATTTTCATCTCTGAATCATGATCTTTTTTCGACAATGTTTCGAGGATTGTTGCGGTTACGTCGTGTTCGCCGAGAACATTGATCACCTGTTCGATTCGCTCTTGAACTTCATGAAACCGTTCACGATTCATTTCAACGAGTCGTGCTGTTCGTTGAAGTTCAGATTGTTCCACAAGACCGCCTCAACAACGCCTGTGGTGCGACCTTCATGAATGCGGCGATGCTACAATCACTCTTCTTCGGCCACTGGGGCAATGGTGCCGCCAGCAGCTGCGATTTCTTCACGGAAGTGATGAAGAACGCTTGGCTCGGATGAGGTTCGTGGATCGATTTCGTTGACGGAAGCGATGTTGATTGAACGGCGATTGGCCTTGTGACGCGAGCCGATAATCGAGTATACACGGTGCTCAGCATCGGCTTTGGAGGATGCTACAACATCGAGCGAGAATTTCTGTCGGAGACGACCGAACGGGGCTTGTCCATCAACACGGAAGGCCTTCATGAATCCAAGGCGACTCGTTTCTTGATTTAAACGCGATGGTTGAGAGTTGGCGGGTGCATCGCGTGTTTCATCAACGTGGAAGAATAGCACAAACACGTGCGAAGTCTTCTCTTAGCAGTGCTCCTCCTCGTTGCGCCTCTTCCTCTCGGAGATGTGGATGATGAGACGTTCTACTCTGGCGAAGAAGCCATTCTACGCCTTCCAGAAGGTCAAGTATGGGAGCAATCCGACTGGGATATGTTGAGCAATTTTGGTTTCACGCCGCTACGTTCGATTTCTCCATCTGAACTGCTCGTTTGGAAGTCGGAAGGGGGGGCGTATCATCCAACTGCCAGTGAATTAAATGCTGAAAGGGCAGTATGGAAATCGCCTCCACTTGATGGTCAAACGGTTCGAGTTGTTCTTGAACCTGGACTTCCGTCTAGCGTTGTCAATGATATTCATGGTCAAATTCAACTCTTCGGGAACAGCCTTGTAGGCTCAGTTGATGATGGCTATTTGCCATTCATCGAGATAACATGGGCTTCCAACTTGGATATGAGTTGGTTCGCCAACATTGACGGCGTCCTTTGGCTGGAGTCGGTTTTACCAACAAGTGGGCGAAATCTCGATTCTGGATCGATTCTCTCAGGATCCGCTACGGAAACGTACCCTGCTGCTTGGACATTTGGGCTCAACGGGTCCGGTGTTGTCATCGGTGTTGCAGATACGGGGATTGATTCCGACCATTCCTGTTTCCGTAATGTGTCCAATGCGTCGATCGGTCTCGACCATCGGAAGCTGTTGCACGTGAACACAACCATTGACGAATGGGACAGTTCAGGTCACGCAGATTATCGTCATGGCACACACACCGCAGGAATTCTTGGTTGCCATCCTATCGCAACGGCGGTTGAAGATACCATTCCGTCCTCAATCATGTCCCTCGGTTATGGATCTCAATTGGTCGTTCAAGACATTGTCTCCGAACAAGGCTGGCAACCGCCAGACGTCGATCTGTTGCTTGCTGAATCAGCCTTGTATGGCGGATATCTCCATTCCAATTCATGGGGCGATGATACCACGGATTACACCCTAAGGTCTGGCGATTTTGATGCTTTCACACGCGAGTTTCCGTGGACGTTACCGCTGATTGCGCCAGGCAACAACGGTGGCTTGGTTCTCGAGCCGGCCAATGCAAGGAACGTCATTGCCATCGGGGCCGCTACGAAGGACCTCGATACCGAACGTTGGATGTCATCGGTCCATGGACCAACCGATGCCGAAACCCGTGGTATCTTCGCTCTCGCCCCAGGCGTATCAATTGTCTCCGCACGATCGGACGGCTCTCCAGATACGTACAACTCAGGGCAGCATACATTGAGTGGAACCAGCATGTCTACCCCAATGGCTGCGGCGTACGCAAGCGTGATTCAACAAATGGTTGAGGAGGGTTGGCTAACAGGGCACAACGAGACGCTGGCTGAGCATTCATTGGCGGATCGAGCACCTTGGTTTGAGGCTGATGCATCGCAGCATGATATCTTACTTGGAAGCGGATTTACGCCATCTGCGCCAATGATGAAGGCTCTCCTTTCGCTCTCTGCAACACCACTCAGTGAAGCACATCGAAATGGGGGAGACGGGGGGTCCCATGCTCCAAATGCATACGATGGATGGGGCATACTCAACCTGAGCGAAATCATTGATTTCGAACTGCTAACTTCACCCTCCTCTGATGGCGAACGACCGATTTCCGATGTCTGGATTCATGACTCCTATCGGTTAGTGGAGGGTGGCCCTTCCGAACATTTCGAAGGACGAGTCGGATCAAAGCAACCAATCGAGTACCTCATGGAGAACAGTTGGGGCGGTGCAGGTGCGGTCGGGCCGTTCCTTGCAACAAACGACGTCTTTCAACAACGTTTCATCCTGAATGGTGAAGCGCTTGATGTGCGGTTATCCATACAAGCAAAGCCAGAGCCGCATCTCGTCGACGATGTTCAACTCATGGTTCGCTTACCCGACGGTCGGTTTGCTATTGGTGAAAGCTATCGAAGCGACGGTCGTTCAATGCTGTATTATGATTTTGCTGACCACCTCAATACCACAGCCTTCCCTCCATCCAACGAAACCACCGTCGGCATTCACCTCGATGAAGAAACGCTCAACGGGATTGAGTTTGTTGATATCATCGTGACGGGACGTTATGTGACGCCTGGAAATTTGCCCGGTACATTGGGTATAGAGGGCGATCGACTTGGATTTGGTCTTGCTGTCCGTGGTGTTGAACTCGACCCATTGAATCACTCTGATGCTGATGGGGATGGTGTGCCGTACGAAGGCGATGTCTGTCCGTTCGTCAGTGCACTTGGCTGGGATACCGACAGAGATGGCTGTATCGATGATCTCGATAAAGACGGAGTCGAAGACAACTTCGATGATTGCTTGCTGACGCCCCTGGATGTTCCTGTAACCCAACAAGGCTGTGCGCAACAAAACGACGCCCCTCGGGTGTTTTTGGACGAGGTTTCATTGCAGCAGCATGATAATGAAACCATATCAATTCTCTTTTCAATTCTCGATGAGGATGCTGTTAACGTTACGATTGTTCTGGAACGCTTGAGCTCACATGCAGGTACTGTACACGTCTGCACCATGCTTCTCTTGGATGATGCTTGGAATACGTGTTCGGTGAATGTGAGTCAAGATTTCTTTCCGTTGAGTGCAGCAGGGAATTGGACGATTGAAATTGATGCTACCGATTTGAATTCCAGCTCATGGACCGCTCCTGCATCGACAAGTTACACTTCAGAACAGATCACAATTCATGTTTCACAGCCAATTCAAGAAGAAAAGAACCGTGCTAGCTCATGGACGAATGCTGCACTGTGGTCTTCTATCACTGCCGCAATTGTCATCTCTCTCATCGCACAATTTATTCTCCGAAAATCTCGAAATGTATGAAAATTGAGCAAAAATTCTTCATGGTTATGAAGGGCTATCTTCAAACCTTATGGCATCCACGGTGGTTTATCCGAGAAGGTGTTCAAGATGAGCGGACGATTATATGTTGGAATTGACCTAGGAACGTTTCAGTCAACCATTGCTTCAAGCGCAGGTGCCATGCACTCTGTTGAAACTGTGGTTGGGCGACCAAAGGACCCTGTAGCACGTAACTTCCTCAAGCGTGATGTCCTCTTTGGTGCTGATGCACTCAAGAACAAACTCGCTTGCAACCTCTACCGCCCAATGGCAGCCGGTGTTGCCCAGGATGATGAAGCCAATCTTGCTGCTGCAAAGGCCTTCGTATCTCACCTCATCGAAACCGTTGACCCAGAAGAGTTCGACGAAGTATTTGGCGTCATTTGCTCCCCAAGTCACGTTTCATTTACCGACAAAAGCAACCTCGTAGCAACCCTCCGTGGCCAAGTCAATGCAATCATGGTCGTTACTGAACCGTTTGCAACAGCCTTTGCAATCGGTGAAATCGGTGGCTCCATTGTCGTCGATATCGGCGCTGGTACGACCGACATTGCTCGAATCCACGGAACATTCCCAACCGATGAGGATCAAGTCACCATCCAGGAAGCAGGTGATTGGCTCGATCTTGAACTAAAAAACCTCATCGCAAAGAAGTTCACTGGAGCGCAAATTACCAAGGACATGGTCCGAAAGTGGAAGGAAGAATCCTCATACGTCGGCGGCGACGTTCGAACCGTTGAGGTTTCACTTTCCGTTGATGGTAAGAGCCAGAATGTCGACATTGGTGACCTCATTCAAGAGGCATGTGAACTCTTGATTCCTAAGGTCGGTAACGCCATCAAGCGCATCGTCGCTGAGGCAGACCCTGAGTACCAACCAGTTCTGCGAAACAACATCATTCTCTCCGGTGGAGGTTCCCTCATCGAAGGACTTGCAGAGCGGGTCGCTCGAGAAATCTCTGATATTGGTGATGTCAACGTCTGGTGCGTTGAAAACCCATTGGAAAAGGTCGCTGAAGGTGCACTCATGCTCGCAGGTGAAATGCCTGATGACATGTACACCTCCATCAACTGATTTGGTTTCTTCAAGCAACACCAAAATCAAGCGCCTAATGCCCTGATTCACAGGGAAGGTTCAAGAGTGGTTGAGGTTCGATAGTTCCCTGTATGACGCTTGGCGCTCCGAACCCAGATGCCTCACGAGGTTCAACAACCAGCTCTGGAAACGATAGAGCTGCTCTTGAAGGGATGCTGAAAAGTTACCCCGTTGATCAACTCGTTGAAGAGGTTTTGATCGCTTGGGATGAACTCGGTCGTCGCAACGATGAAGTTGTCACAATCAAGCAACGGTTACGAGTCTTGGAACTCGATCTCGCTGAGCGCGAAGACGAGGTTGCTCCTGAAATTCAACGCCTTCACGAATCCGAAGAGCAGTTGAAAGAGGCGGAAGCTCGTATTGTTCACCTTGATCGATTGTTAAACGATACTCGACAAGAGCTCGATGCCCAGGCATCCTCCTTGTCCAAGGAACAACAAGACGCGCTCCATGAAGAACTCGAACAATTGAGGGCGCTGAGTGTTTCACAGGATGAAGTCATTGCAGAAATGGAAGGTCGAATGGGGCTCATGGTTGAGGCTTTAGAAAAGGCCGCCGATGCAGGACTTACCTCGGTTACTGCGGATGAAGTTCGTTCTTTGAAACATCAGCTTGAAGAAAAATCTGCTCAATACGATGCAGAAGTTGCCGCCAACAATGCTTTGGAAGAAGAGCGACAACGTCTGCGTGATATCGCTGACCGGATGCGTGGACTCCTCGATGCTCGCGACAAGCGTCTTGCAGACCTTGAAGAGCAACTTGAACGCGTCATGCAGGGTCCACGCTCTGTTTCCGCTGAGCACGACTACTTGGTGGAGCAAATCGAAGAAATGAAGCGAAGGCTCCTCGAGCGAAATCGAGAATATGAGTCGTTGCGTCGACGTGAGCGACGTCTTCACACCGATGTATTCGAGCGCGATGAGCGCATCCAACAGATGTCGCTCACCATTACCGATCTCGAGGCGGCTCTTACAGACCGTGTTGCTGAAATCCGTGAATTGGAATCCCAGAACGCTGTTGCTATGCAGGAGGTAACCAGTGTCCGTCGCGGTGAGCGAACGCGTGAAGTTGTCGGACGTGTCTTTGCTGATTCCCTCTCCTTGGTACGTGGTCATGATGCACGAGAGGCCAAGCGAGAGGCGTATGCGAACAGCCCTGATGTTGAACGTACACTTTCAACACCTGATGCCGATGATATGCGTAACCTTGCAGATGGTGGAACCATTGATTTGGGTGTTGAGGAATCTGAACTACCTCAAGGAATGGATGTGGATGATGTTCGCCCACCTTCACCTGGTGGTAGTGGAGATCCTGTTCTCTTTGAAGATGAATCAGAGAACGCTGATGAGTGATTGTAGTCGCTCTTTCAGTACTTGTAGGTCATCGAATTCTTCAGTAATTGTTCCAGTAACAATGTAGTCGGCTCCTGCATCTGCAGCAGCCTTCATTTGTTCTGGAGTACGTATTCCCCCACCGACAAGAAGGGTACACTGCATGGATGATTTTGCTGTCTTGATCAGATCGAGTGAAACTGGTGAAGATGCGCCGGAGCCTGCTTCAAGATACACGGTTGAGAAACCGTACATTTCGGCTGTTTGGCAGTATGCTGAAACGAGTTTTGAGTCGTCTGGGTGAATCAAGTCCGCTTGTCCGACTTCACCAACTGCACCTCCTGGAGCACAAACAATGTATCCTGTTGGAATGGTTTGAAGGCCTGCTTGAGCAATGTACGGGGCGCCAGTAAGCTGTTCTTCTATCAAAAAGCGGCGAGAAGTACTGTTCATCAACATCATGAACAAAATTCCATCTGCCTTTGCTGACATAGCATGTGCCCCACCGGGGAATAAAATCACTGGAATGTTCCACATCTCTTCGTCAGCATCTGGATGTTGGCTGGCTGCAAACATAGCAAGTTCAAGCGCTTCCTGAATGGATGCGCAGGTTGCATCAACGATGTTGCTACCAGTATCTGTTGACCCGCCCACAAAAATAGCAGATGTGCCGCACTCGACAGCTACAAGCGCACGTTGTGCTGCAACTTCTGGAGATTGTTTGTCTGGATCGATGAGCGTAATGTGCTTGGTTCGAGACCCGTCTCGAGGGAGCATTGGCTCGTCATGCATCCACATTCCATTCACCCGTTGATGGGAGTGTGTAGCAGAGAGTTGTTAAGGAATTTCATGATTCATGAGCAAGAATTCACATACCGTATCGAAGAAGCCTCAATCATGGTTGATGTTGAGAGGCCCTTACGAACCATCCTCTCGCGTTCCGACGCTCCAAAAGGAAAGATTCGTCTTGCCATACTTTGTTCCATTCTCAACAAAATATGGGATTTGGCCCCCCCTCTCCTCATCGGTGTTGCAGTTGACGTGGTCGTCCAGAAAGAAGATTCTTTGTTAGCCCAATGGGGTATCATCGACCCATGGAATCAACTCATTGTCCTAGCGGTAGCAACATTTGTCATATGGGGTCTCGAATCGTTGTTCGAATACTTCTATGCAGTTTTGTGGCGAAATCTCGCTCAGACAGTACAGCACAATCTCCGGATTACAACCTTTGATCACGTCCAGAACCAATCCATGACATGGTTTGATGAACATCAGAAAGGCGATCTTCTTGCAATCATGAACGATGACGTCAACCAACTTGAACGGTTCCTCGACAAAGGTGCAAACGATCTCTTGCAGGTGACAACGACCGTGATTGTTGTTGGTGCCGTGTTCTTGTATCTCTCATGGGAAATTGCGCTCTTTGCAGTACTTCCAATTCCTATTATCCTTTGGGGCTCCTTCCTGTACCAAAAGAAACTCGAGGTTCGATATCGCGATGTTCGAGCAACTGCAGGACAGTTGAATGCACTGCTTGAAAACGACTTAACAGGAATGGCGACAATTCAATCGTTCACAAATGAGACGCTGGAACTGGAACGAGTTCGTTCCCTTTCTGAAGAGTATAGAAGTGCGAATCGATCTGCTATTCGCCTTTCAGCAGCATTCGTTCCACTCATCCGGATGGCGATTCTTGCAGGGTTCACAGCGACGCTTCTTCTCGGTGGACGCCTCGCATTGGATGGTGTATTGGCAGTCGGCGCATACTCCGTTCTCGTATTCATGACGCAACGATTGTTGTGGCCACTTACTCGCCTTGGCGAGACGTTTGACTTATACCAACGTGCTATGGCTTCCTCGGTTCGTATTCTTACACTCCTCAACGAACCTCAAACGGTAACCGATGGGGAACATGTCCTGGATGAGGCAATAGCGAAGGAATCGCCAATACGCTTTGAAGATCTCAGTTTTGCATATCCAGATCGTTCTGCCCTATTCGATGGCTTTAGCGTTGAAATAGAAGCTGGATCAACCCTTGGAGTTGTTGGCTCGACCGGTTCTGGTAAAACAACACTTACTCGGTTTCTCTTACGTTTTGTTGAGCCGAGCAGTGGAGGTATCTCATGGGGAGGAAAGGACATCAGGGAGTACACTCTTGAGTCATTACGTCATTCGATCGCTCTTGTCTCGCAACACGTTACACTCTTTCCTACTTCGATCCTTGAAAACATTCGATACGGTCGAAACAATGCTACGGATGAAGAGGTCAAGCAAGCAGCACTCACCGCTGAAGCGTTTGATTTCATCGAAGAGCTCCCCAATCAATGGGATACGTTTGTTGGTGAAGGTGGATATCGACTCTCCGGTGGTCAACGTCAACGCATTGCCATTGCTCGAGCAGTACTGAAAGATGCTCCATTACTCATTCTCGATGAGGCAACGTCTGCGGTCGACAATGAAACAGAAGCAGCACTGCAACGCAGTATTACTCGAATCAGCAAAGATCGTACGACGATTATTGTCGCCCACAGACTCTCGACCGTTCGTCATTCAAATTCCATTCTGGTGTTAGAAAGTGGAGAAGTAATTGAACATGGAAAACATGAGGATTTACTGGCCTTAAAGGGTAAGTATGCCTCTCTGTGGTCCGTTCAGATGGGTGAAAAAATCGACAAATAAAGTTACACGCGAAAACGAAAGTATATATTCGCGACGAAATCATTACACCTTGATGAACATGCAGTATGAAAACTCATCAAAACTACGAAGCCTGAAGTTGAACCGCCGAAACAGCGCTGTACTCGCTGTTATGCTGTTTGCACTTGCAGCCGTTGCTCTACCAGCGGCTGCTGCGACCACAAACCCTGCTACAGAATGTGTTGAAGTTGCAGGTACTGTTGTAAACCAAGCCGATTGTTGGTTGAATGACGGTGTCGATGACGGGCTACAACTCGTCACCTTCTTCCTGTTCTTCGTCGGATACATTTCGATGGGTGCAGCGTTCGTCTTCTTCATGAGCGAGCGTGGAAA
>JBMYNT010000004.1:0-57482 GCA_049598575.1 Candidatus Poseidoniaceae archaeon
AATATCAAGGACAACAACGTAGGTTGTTCCAGGATTCAATGTGATGACTGGAGTAGCAACTGTGTCACCGTCTCCATCGTGAGCTGTTGCTCCACTGAAGTCACCGTCATCGAATACAGCGCTACCGGCACCGTCGTCACAGATAACAGTGAACGCAAGGTCATCACCTTGAATTGGTTCTGAACCTGGCGCCAACTCGAAGGTTGAGAAGAGTTGTTCTGCACCTCCGGTCATGCTATCGATAACGGTTGAGAGCAGAATGACCTTCGTGGACATCTGCTCTTGGGTGTCGTCACCGCTGGCTTGTGCGTTCTGTTGCAGCTTTTCTGCGGTCTGAATGATGACCGCTGCCGCTACTGCCGCAACCAAGATCAATGCAATGAATACAATCATTGCACCGATACCGATTGCAGCAAGTTCGTCTTGCTTCGTTTCTTTTTCGGTTTTCATTTTTTTCACCTTTTTTTACTCGTCCTCCCTCAAGCGAGGGTGGAATGGGATGTGGGTCACGGAGCACCTCCATGACCCAAGTCAATTCGAAGTGGAATGCGAATAACAGCCACCTCGTCAGGCGTGAGCCTGCTGATGAATGGCACCTTGTCAGCCGTAAAGCCCGGTGGCATCCATGGATGAATGAGAACATCGACGAGTGGTTCCATCGATCTGTTTTGTGCACGAACGGTTACAATCACGTTACCATTTCTCATTTCGTACCCGGTCGCAATTGAAAGTTTTCGTGAAAGTGGGATTTCGTCCGCTCCATGTCGACGATCCGCTTGAATCTCAAATCGCACTGGAAGATTGCCTCCAGGGCCAATGACTGGAACATCGATGAAGGATGGTTTTGCAACCCATCCCTCAGGCACTGGAGGAGCAAGACGCATCATCGGCAATGGAATGTCACCGTCGTTGATGATTCGAACAAGAAGGATGCCTGTCTCTCCTCCAGCAGGCCATCGTGTATCAACAGAGAGCCAGAAATGACGGAACAGGAATGGGTTAAGGGTTGAAGAATTACCGCCGATGAGATCGTCGACAAGGTACTCGACTTCGGTAGCAGCATAGCCAACATCGCCAATTTCAGCAGCACCTGTTGCATTTCGGAGACGACGAAGAACGTTCTCGACCTCTTCTTCAGCAAGTGCTTTTTCTCGCAACAATCGATGCAACATGGCGATACTGCGTCGCAGGTACAGAACATCCTCCTCGAGGACATTGAGTGCTTTTTCAGCCCGACGTACGCTCTTGCGAGCACGACGCAATCGGTGTGTTTCGAGGAAGGTCTTGGCCTGAAGCAGGTCAAGTTCAGTGGTTGCGAGCGAGTTGACCTCATCGCTAACGACGTTCTGTACGAGAGACTCGAGCTCACGGCTGGCCTGCATCAAACGCTGAGCAGATTCAGTGGATGCCGCAATTGCAGCTTGCGCATCCGATAAATCTCCATCGCCTAGTTCAGAGTCCATGATGAAATCATCCTGCTCAGCTTTGCTCTTCGCCATTTGATGTCACCTCCTCTGAAGATTCTGTGTTTGCTTGACCGTCTGAACTTACAACCGATTGAGGTTGCTCAAGGATGGCAGAGAGGTCAAGTCCATCCATAGCAAGGTCGTTGAGAAGACGCGCTGGATCACCAAGGTCACGTTCGATTCGTGTTGCTTTGACCTCGATATCCGTGAGTTTGCCGTAGAGGGAACCATACAACTTGTTGGCACGTCGAAGGATAAACCAAACAACGATGGTCGACAAGAGAATGTAACCGACAAGCGAAATCAGGTTGGCCTCATCGGGCGTCATTTGTGGAGGCAGACCCAAGACGACGCCAACAAACCCAAGCAATGGGAGACTGAGAATGATGGTGAGTTGCCGACGCGAGTCTGTAAGCGCTTGGAAGTGATCAGCATAGATGGTCGAGATGCCTTTTCGAGCACGTTGGTAATCTTCGTGAATGTAGCGGAATTCTTCGCTGCTTCGCCATGCCATTCTCCAAACCCATAGAGAGGCAAGCACGATTGAAACAGGACCCCACCATGCTGCATCATACAGATGGAAGAGGAATCCAAGCATGATGACACCTGAGTAGACTGCACCAAGGCGGTACTTCTCGTTCTGATTGGTCAGACCGAGTAAACCGATGGTGACAATCAACGCAATACCGAATCCTGCAAACGCAGTGAGTGTGGAAGGAGCGTTTGAGTCGACTTCTTGCGTGAAGACCACAACATCGTTTTCGACGACATTGTTGAGCGCATAGTCGGATTGGATACTTACTGTACAGTCTGCAGCCTTGCTTTGCTCCCACCAATCCAACGTTTCACCAGTGATCTTCCAACGCAACGTTTCAATCTCGCCCTCTGCAAGGAAGGGAATGAACGCTGGAGCATCTTCGATAACCAATCCATCACAAACGAGTTGAGCTCCAATACCGACTGCGAGTGCTGTTCCTTCGTTCTTTAAATCAAACTCGATGTACGTTGTTTGACCTTCCATGATGAAGTCAAGTTCATTCCCTTCTGAATCAACGAGTCGTTGAGAATCGGGGTCGATCATCGGGTCGGCATAGACGTTCAATGCAAAGCGGAATGTCTCCTCCGTAATTGGTTCGTTCGGATCGGGATGGTGCAATCGCATCGTGATGTCGTACCCATCACCCGGCAGAATGTTTGGCCGATCAGGGACTTTGACATTGAAAATGAGGTTCGGGGAGAGGACGTAAGCAGGTCGCTCGGGAAGTTCGATCAGTTCACTTCCCGGAACACATGGGGCTGAGAGATTGATGTAGTGTACACTCTCTTCCCCTTCGAGATTGATGAGTGAAATGTTCCAGACGTAATCCTCTTCGTCAAGGCCCAGGTCTGCGATATCAAGGATGCGTTCGATTCCACAAAACTCGATGGAGTACGCTGCTGGAGCAGTGTTGAGGAACGGAATGTGTGAATACTCGATTGGAACGGTGACTGGATTATCGTTCGCAGGTGCTTGGAGTTTGTCTGCGTATCCAATGTCGAACAGTCGCTTCATTTTGAGTGACGTCATCAATTCGCCGCTTCCGTCAACATCAACATCTGTTGGCACAATGGTAACTCGGAGGTCCGCAGCAGTCGAGAGTGTTGTACTACTGCTGCCTGCAGCGTTCTTGTCAACACTCACAGTCAGCTCGACTGGTACGTTTCGACGGAGCAACAACTGCGTCGATGAATCTCCTGTGTTGACGATCCAATCATCACTCGCGGTTGTTAAGCCAGGTGCGCGAACTTCGTAGCCGATGTCAACGTAGACATCTTTGTTTCCTGTATTGGTGATGATGGCGTTCCACTGGCGATTATCCCCCTCGTGGAAGAAGTATTCGTTTTCCCATCCCTCGATGGTGTATGTGAACACTGGAGCAACGAGCAGTTGCACTTTTTTGAGCACATAAACATCACCAGTATCTGGATTGTAGACCGTCAAATTCGCATCGTGAACGGCTCCGTTGAGCAGATTGTCGGTCCCGTCAAGCGCTGGGATATCAATGTCGAAGGAGCCATTCGAGATTCCGTTGATCGGGACGGTGAACGATTGAACGGTAGGTGTTGTACTCCATCCACCATCAACGGTGATGTTGACGTTTACAGTTTCAACAAGATTCCCTGTGTTCGTCAGACCAAACGGCAATGTTAGCACGGTGCCAGGTACAGCGGCGAGGGAATCGGGCGAAGTCAGTTGGACATCGTGGACCTCAGAGATGTTGGCAACGATGTTTGCATTGAGCTCGACTAGGTCACCATTTTCGTTAATCATGGACACGGTTAAAACCGACATGTAGAATTCATCAGCACTTGCATCGGGCGAAGGAATGATGTTGACGCGGACAGATGATGAATATCCAGCGGCGATGACAACCGATGGGGAAGAGTCGAGTTCGAAAAGAACATCCTCGTATCCTCCGTTGTCCAACGATACAGCAAACGTTGTCGGTCCATTGCCAGTATTCTCGATGTTGACAAACGCAGACAATTGCTCGTACGGTGTGATGTCAATTGATTGACTGGTTGGCGTTAACGATGCACTGATTGTTTCACCGACGCGAATGTCCATGGTTTGTTGACCAATGTAGGCACCAGAGTCGAGGTCAAAGTAGCGAACGGTGAGAGGCTGCAGGAGTTGCGAAGGGGCCAGTGGGTCCGTCTTGACTGTCAGTGTCACAAGAGAAAGATGCCCGCCACTCGTAGCTGGATAATCCTCGAAATCACTTGCAAGGTCTAGAATGGTGTTGTTAGGACCGGTTGTTGTAAGATTTGCATACCAGCCACTTGGTAAATTCTCGACGATTTCAAGACGATAGGAGGATCGGTCATTGCCGGTGTTTCCAAACGTGAACATGAAATCTGTATCAACGCCGACATCGGCATCGAGTGGTCCTGTCTCGGTAATTTCACCATCGACGACCTTCGGTACAACGATTGAAAGATTCTGCTCGATGACAGGCGCATAAACTGCTGAGGCAGTGTGTGTGCTACCAAGCGTTGGCGTTGTAGTCACTGGGATTTTGACGGTCCCTGAAAGTGGAAGTTGGCCAGTTCGGCTCTGAATCCCAAGAGATGCAGGGAAGGATTCTCCAAGGGTCAAACCGTTGGTTTGGCCCGGTGTCACTGAGGCATTCCAACGATCAGCTTCGTTGAATCCACCTGATGTCAACGCTTCGAATGTGATATCGCCAACAGTGATGTTTGCATCGATTGTTTCAGCCAAATCGGAGACAAGGTTGTGACGAACTTGGACCTCAAGAGCAAGAATTTCATTCACGCCAATGGTTGAACCAGCATTCATCACGTCACTTTCAGAAAGGACGATGGTATCCACAGGAAGGCCGGGGTCAACGACAATCGCAGGACGTACCTCAATTTGACCGGAATCGGTTGTTGGGATGCTGCCAACATCTGCTTGGGCGATGATGAAAGCACTCAGGCTGTCTCCTGCACGGTTGTGCTCGGCAGGAACCAACGGAAGTTGAATCGAAGGAACTTCAACATGAATGAATCCAGATACGGTTTGGCCGACTTGAAGTTCACCAGTGTTCTCAATCGAGATGTTGTGAACCCAATTGAGAGCATTCATCGAAAGGCCCGAAATAAGATTGAAGGATGCCGGTGCGTTGCCTGTATTGGTTACATTGAAGCCGATGGTATCGGTTTTACCGGGAAGCACGTACGTGGTGTCGTTTGAGACATCGACGGTTGCTTGTAGGAATTCACCAGCCATCACACGCGTCGTGTCTGAAAGACTGTAACCGCTGCCGGCTGAGGTGAGTGAGAGCGAAACAATGTCAACATCGGACAGCGCAGCATTATGTGGAACGTTGACCGTGACTGGCAGCGTGGTTGTTTGCCCTGCAGTAAGCGGGCTGGTGGATGTACCATCCAGTGCCGTATCTGCCCAACCAAGCGTGCTGCTAACGCTGATGTCGAAAATGTCGGTGGTAGAGCCGATGTTTTTGATGATGTAGTACAGTGTAGTTGAATCCCCTGGCGCTGTGGTACGATCGGAAGGACCGACCATCTCAGCGATGTAATTGCTGAAAATGACATCGAATTCGGAGTGTGTAATTGTATCAGAGCCGGCTGAACCGTTCATAACCACTCTGACAGACATGTTCCAAAGACCTGTGAGGGAAGCCGCAGAGAACTGTCCGGTCAGCACCTCGCCTTGCGATGAGGAGAATATCGACCCCGGCTCCATCGTTTCAGTGTTCGACCAATGTTCGATGGTTGAAGGTGTGTTCGATGCGTTTGTTAGAACAATCTGCATGACGGCTGAAAATGGCATAACTCCATCGTTGCGGATGGTTGTGTTGAACATGTGTGACTGGCGGTCGAGGAAGACATACGTGTTCCCTGGTGCAGGAGTTGGAAGGTCGTCAGCGATAACGTTCCCCTCACGAAGTGTATCAACATCGAAATCACGTCGATATTCGTTGTTGGCGGTGTTGCCATCGTTCGCACCCGAAACTCGAGCAAAGAGCGTTTGCGATGGACCTGTTGTCGCAGTCCAACTCAAAAGGTAGGTCGAAGTTCCTGAATTCGCTGTCATGACTCCGAGGTCCACGGTGTCCACGACCTGTTCTGCGGCATTCGGTGAGCCCTTGTGAACAAGCGAGAGGAACGCGTTACCAGAAGACGTGCCTGCGTTGGAGACGTCGACACGGACTGTGTGCGTGTCAGGAGCGATGACAAGCCCACTGCTTGTGAAGACCGAGCCCGCCCCGTCGAACTGCATGTTGGTTACCTGGAAATCCGGACCTGCCCGCCCACTTGTTGATGTTGCATCGGCAAAAGGAAGCGCCAAGTGTCCAACAAGCAAAGTGACAAGGAGGACAGGAAGCAGCTTATGCCTAAACATCGGCGTCCCCTCCTGCTTTTTCGAACCGTTGTATGGTCACAGTCTTACCTTGCGATTTCCAAATTTCGAGCAGTTGATTGAGAAGACGGTCGTGTTCTTCGTCCGAAATTCCGAGTCGTCTGCGTTCTTCCCATAGGAGCAGTTGCTCCGTGCGAGTTAACAACGAATCTCGAAGGTACAACTCAAGTGTACGCCGGTATGCATCACGATCTGATACGGCGTATACGATGGACGTACCCGGCAGCTGGTCTGCACGATTTTGAATGAAGTTACCAAGATTCAGTGCCTCATCGTAGGAAAGATTGCGGCGGTCAAGATCACTTTGTATGGTCGAAGCGATGCTTTGGAGTTCGTACTTGGTTTTAGCACGTTGAATTTTCTTGAAGTACTTGCGGCTTCGTCGCGTCATGCTTGGAGCCGCCATGATTACTCTTCTCCACTGGCAGTTTATCAAACAATTGCCTCTAAACCATTAAATTATTTATTATGCATCATATTGTATGCATTTTGCATTATAATGTTTGAACGACTCCTTGCGGCAAAAACCAAGCATTCATGATGTGCATCAACATCCTAGAAGCATGAGCAACCCTGTAACTCTTGAAATCGGGAACCACGCCCCCTCCTTCAAATGCCAAGATTCAGCGGGAAACGAGCATGATTTAGCAACATATGGCGCAGAAGGAAAAACAGTTATTCTCTACTTCTACCCTCGAGATTCAACACCAGGATGCACGAACCAAGCGTGTGACTTTCGAGACAACATGGGTCGGTTGAACAACGAGGATTATGTTGTCCTTGGTGTATCCAAAGATTCCGAAACATCCCATGAAAAGTTCATTGCGAAACAAGAACTCAATTTTCCGCTCTTGATGGATACAGAGGGACATTTGCACGAACTGTTCGGAACATGGCGCATGAAGAAGAACTACGGAAAGGAGTACCTCGGTTGTGTCCGATCAACATTCGTCATCAATCCAGATGGAACGCTCAAATGGTGTCGATACAACGTCCGAGCAAAAGGTCACGTTGACATGCTCATGCGTGAGCTAGGATTCGAAGTATGAGGGCCATCCATGAACGAAGACGTTGGTGGCGAGCGCGTGGCCTTGTCCGCCACATCGTGTGCCTACGAACCATGCTACATTGGCAAACACCTCAAGGTTGGTGAGAATGTCTCGATCGGTTCGATGTGTCACATTGGCCGCAACGTCACGATCGGGGCCAACAGCAACATACAGGGGTCGAACTACATCGCAGACAAAACCATCATCGGGAATTCTGTATTCATCGGTCCAAATTCAACAATTCTCAACGATAAGTATCCTCCATCAGGTGATGCAAGCAAATGGATTCCGGTTCAGATTGACGACAACGCCGTCATCGGAGGAGGATGCACTGTCCTACCGGGCGCTCACATTGGAGAGAGGGCAGTGCTTGGAGGCGGTTCCGTTCTGACGAAACCCCTTCCGGATGGAGAAGTATGGGCTGGAAATCCTGCACAATTTCTTATGACTCGGGAAGAGTACGACAAAAAGAGGTGACGATGATGGAAGGCAAAGCACACGTCATCTCGTTTCTCAAGAAATGCATCGATTATGCCAATGCCTCCATCGAACGAAAGCAAAAACGTGGCGATGTTGAAGACATCGCAAAATGGGAGGCTTATCGCGACTATACTGCACATGCAGTGATGGAGGTTGAAGCAGGTGAGCTTGACCGATGGTTTCCTTACCAACAAAAGGCGCTCGGAGAATCTGAAGTGAGCACCCTCTGCCTTGATGCACTCACGCACGATGCTCGCTCAGCATGGTTGACGAATCTTGCAAGTCCACGGCCCTTGGCTCTCATTGCAACGTCATCCGATGAAGGAGTGCGAAACATCGCCCCTTACACCTCGCTATCTGTTGTATCCAATTCACCACCGATGGCGGTTGTTTCACTCTCAGCAGATCGAAACAATCGTTGGAGAGATACCTTGCTGAACATGCGACAGACAAAGAAAGCCGTCCTCAATTTCCTCCCGATCTCATCGGATGCAGCAACCGTGGTTGAACAAACTGCAAAGCCAATCGAACACGCTACGAGCGAGTGGGAGGCGTTTGGGTTGGAAAGTCTAGAAACAAACGAACTCGTCATGAACGATGCTGCATTTGCCATTGTTGGTGAATTGGTCGAAGAAGTCGATCTTCCTGATGCAAAAGCCAAATTAGCCATCCTCAGGTTGTCAGAGATTCTCATCCCTGGTGAACTTGATGATGCTCAACCTGCGCACATTCTCTGTCAACACGGTTTGAATCGTCTCATGGCAACGCCGACAGAGTGGCATTACAACATCGAACGCAGTGTTTGATCAAGGCCGACCTCAAGCGTGGTGTTGGCTTGCCAATTCAGGTGCTTCTTGGTCTGTTCGAGATTGGGCAAACGGCGTTTTGAGTCACCCGGATGTCCTTGACCGTAGCGAATTCGGACCTTTTGGCCTGTTTCACTTGCAACAATCTCAGCGACTCGCTGAGCAAGATCAAGCATGGTACATTCCTCCTCAGAACCGAGATTCAAACTCATTCCTTCAAGGCCTTCAGCCAGACCTGCGGACTCAATACCACGAACGAGATCATCAATGTAGGTCAACGAACGAGTTTGTGAACCATCACCATGAACGATGATTTCTCCCTTCTTTACGGCGCGTTGCAGCATCATTGCGACCACTTGACCATACTCGTTGCCGAGCAACCGAGGCCCGTAGCCATTGAATGGGCGCACGATGCGCGCATCGAGACCTTGGCGAACAGCGTGTTGGACAGCCAGTTCACCGAGATACTTGCTTGCTCCATAGGCATGTCGTTGGTGTTCGTGAGCGACAGGAAAAACCGATGCTTCATCGCCTCCGAGCGGCATAAATTCTGATTCTCCAAACGCTTCAGGAGATGAAGTGAAGACGTAACGACAATTGTTTTCTTCTGCGAACTCGAGTGAACGCAAGGTCGAATTGAGATTCACATCCATCACCATTCTTGGCTCTTCATGAAACCACTTGGTCCCATTGATGGCTGCAAGATGAAAGACGATGTCAACACTGCTCGGGTTTGCAATCATGTCATACGTAGTCGAAACAGATGCATCTCCTTCAATAAACGTAATGTTGTCTTCAACCATACGCAAGTTTTCTTTCGATCCTCTCCAACAATTATCGATGACAATGACAGCATGACCAAGTCTTACAAGAGATTCAACAAGACTTGAACCAAGAAAACCAGCACCTCCTGTGACGAGGATTCGCATCGTTTCACACTCGCTCAAGAATTTCAATCGAGACCTGCCCTTGTTCCCGCTTCAACCGAACAAGGTCTCCATCGTTGACCATCATGCATGGGTCCTCCTCAAATCCATGTCCATATGGAACGTTCAACAACGAACATGCAGGAAGCGTCAACGGACATACGTCACGGTTAACGATGGCAAGTGGACCCTTGTTTTCGTACAATAAGCCCATCAGAACGTATGGAGCAACGGTTGACCCAGACCCCTTAGGATAGATGAGAACGGTATCCTCAATGGCACGACCATCAAGGGGATGTCCGGCTTCCTCAACCACGCCAGTATCTCGGTTGACATAGCCAAGATACGTAATTGGAACATCGGTCACCATCGCTCGACCTTCAACACAGAAGTCACCTTGTGAGTTCAAACCAGAGCCGTTGATGGTCCGAAGTCCAGTCTGCAACGTCTTTGCACTAACGTGACCACCGTGCGAAGATTGAGCAAGCGTAGGCGTTGGCCCATTTGCTCGTTTAGGGTCAATGGCATGACGAACGCATTCCTCGATCGAAGCCACACTGGTTGGAATTCGATTGAGGCCACTGGTCAGGTAATGTTCTGCTTTCATCGAATTTGTCAACAAATGATTGTATTTTTCTCGGTTGTAGGGTGTGACCTCTGGACAAGTGTCAACGAGAACCAATGCACCTGCTTCTTCCAACATTGAAACAGTTCCATCCGCCTCGGCTAAAGCATAATTCTCCTGACTTGTGAACACCCATAGCCGTTGATTTGGTATCGATTCTCCAAACTCCATATGTGTGCGAAGCGCAGCTGCAGTCGTCCGCATTTCTTCCAAACTGGCTTGCGGACATCCAATAACGATGAGATCAACCTTTCCTTTTGGACTGAGTTCCTCATAGCGTTCTTCAAGATCCGATTGAGTGAAGACGAGCGTTCCTTCCCAATCGATGGAACCAATGGGTTGCGTTGGTGGTTCCGTATGCCCTTCAACCCACATCATTGGTGAGCCATAATTGGCGGCTGCAGCCGTTAACGCCTTTTTCCGTGCAAAAGAAATGAACGCATCGAGACCCTCGACATACGGCATTGGTCCGAACGGCAAATCCCACTCAGGCTTCGCATTCTTACCAATCCAATCACCAAGAATGGAATAATCGGAAAGCGTTTCCAGTTCGCATTCAACAACGACCCTGATGTTCGGTTGACGATTTGACTCAAGGTGCAACCCCCATGCAGGAGCATACCCCGTAAGGGCTGTTGCAAGGGCGCTCAATCCCGACTCACGATTGGTGATCAACGACGTCCATGTGTTCGAATAACAAACGGCATTCGACTCGGCCCATGATGCGGTATCGCCCTCAATCTCAATGCCTCGATCGTAAGGCGTACAGGACAGCGTTGCTTCGATACCAAGTCGGTCATAGGCCTGGACAATCTCAAATTGTTGCTCAAGAAAATTGGGCCATGCGATACCCATTTCTTCCATTTTTTCACGATCGCATCCAGCTGAATTCAACGTCGTTGGAATTACAACCGTCCCATCATCATCTCCACTCAAATCCTTGAGGAAGGTACGCAATCCATGACCTCCAGTAATGACTGAGACGCCAGAAACGTGTGCGTGATCGACTTCGACAAAGGATTCTGCTTTGGCAACACGTGCAAGGTCAACCACCAGGCGAGCAGCTTTCTGGCGAGTTGGTCCTTCCTTGCCTTCCAACTGCTCCGACAAACGCTTTGGAAGTTGCATGAGTTGACGCAGACATCGGCGCTTCATCAAGACTCGTGTTCACTACCGATGGTTTTGATACGGTTGACGTCGCTCCTCCGTTTATGTCCTCAACTGAGAACAACACACAAGGAGCCCGCCGTGATGAACAACAAACACGTTTTCTATCACGTGAAAACATCGTCAAGATGTTGAAGACAACCATCGTGCTCAGCGCACTGTTCATGTCCATCTGGGCGGTTATGCTGAACCAGTCGGTTGCATCTCTCGATGGAACTGAAGATGAAGAATCTGCCATTCTCGTCGAAACAGAAGGCCGTGAAGCCGATGTCTACTGTCCAGAGGGTGGAGCAGACATCTTCCTTGGCACCGATTTCGATGGAGATGGGAAACTCTCAACAAATGAAATCACCACCAGCACCAAAGTGTGTCATGGCCAACAAGGTCTTTCTGGACCTCAGGGACAATCCGGACAGGATGGTGAAAACGGATTCAACGGCAACTCAAGCCTCGTGAATCTAACAGCGCTATCACCAGGAATTCCTTGCCAATTCGGAGGAATTCAAATCCAATCAGGAATCGACAACGATCACAACCAATTCCTCGACGAAGAAGAAGTGCAAACAACGGCACACATCTGCGATGGGCAACTCGGAGACGAGGGGCCTGAGGGTCAACAAGGAACCGATGGGGCGCAAGGATACTCTGCCCTCATTGAACAACACCAAGCTCCAACCTCCATCTGTCCACAAGGCATCGTCATGCACTTCGGTGTTGATGATGGAACCGACATGGCGACAGCAAACGACGGAACTCTTCAGCAAGACGAAATTCGAGAATCCTTGCAAATTTGTTCTGAGCAGTTGTATGAAGGATTAACAGGAGATATATTCACAAATTCAGGCGATGCAATGTCATCTCTTTGTGATAAATCAGAATGGAGCGAAACATCATCAGTCTTCATCTTTTCAGCATCCGATGGAACCAACGGATGCGAACTATGGATTCTCGATCAAGACAACGCACCATTGATGCTCATGGACATTCATGCATCTGGCGATTCGATTCCAGGCCGTGAACTTGGCATTCACGTTGTCGAAACGGATCGTGGACAACGTTTCTTCTTTGATGCTGATGATGGCGTTCATGGACGCGAATTATGGGTGAGCGATGGAACATCCATCGGAACAACGATGCTTGGAGACATGGAATCTGGTGATGCCATTGATTGGAACTCGGAAATCACGACATGGATGAACGGTGTTGTGTTCACAACGAACGGGCAACAAGGGAACAGAATGTGGTGGAGCAATGGAAGTGTGACCACATCCATCTGGCAAGCACCGTGGTTTTCAGCTTCCGCATCATCGGATTTGATCAATCAATCCGTTGCAATAACGTCGATTGGTCAAGGTCTACTCCATGGTGATGCATCGGGTCTTTGGTTTGCTGCGAAAGAGACACAAATTGGACTCGAAATGATGTACCTTGACAACAACGGGACGCTGCATATGTTCGATTTGCAACCATTCGGTGATTCTTCACCGTCTCGTGGTGTTTCGGTCGATGGTGGATATGTGGTCGTTGCTAGTGATGGGACTGGACGACAACTGGCGAAGTTGGATCATGATGGAGGCTACCAGTGGCTGACCTCAATGACAAAAGAAGGAACGACCACACCAACATCCGTGGTTGCTCCTGCCTTTGGAATCCATAAACTCGGTGATACGCTCGTCTTTGACGTGGTCTACAGAGGTGCTGATGCAACGTTGTTCGCCTACTCCTTGACCAACGGAATGCTTCAGGAACTCAGTTCAAACATTGTTGCACCGGGTCACAGTGTAGATGTTGTCTCGAATGGAAACACGATTTGGTTTGATTGTGTTCAAGCCAATACAGGCATGGAGATTTGCCAGACCGATGGAACCGTTACGGGCACAATGTTGTCCGTGGATTTGATGCCTGGCCTGAGTGCAAGTCAACCACGCTCGTTTGCTTACGTTGATTCAACATTGTACGTCCTCGCTGAAGGGTTGGATGATTCGGGAACAAACAGTGGCCACGCGTTGTGGTCCATCGATGGACAAGCTGCAACACTCGAGCTCGACGTGTGGTCGGGTGTTGGCAACGATTCCAATGCTGGCACATATGGATCACTTGTTGCAACATCGAACCATCTGTTGTTTGTTGCCGATGATGGCCAACACGGTCATGAATTGCATCAATACCTTCGTTCCTCCATCCGTGATCAATGGATGGTTTGGGATTGAACTCGGTCGATGCAATACGAGCATGATTCACCTGGAACATAGGCAGGATGGAGCTGTTCTTTCGGCGTCAAGGGTTCGCGGCAGGCGAAGCAGACCGTCGTACCGGTTTCAGTAAGATCAGGGAGGAGTGCAACACGCTTGTCAAAGACAAAACACTCACCGTCCCAGTAGTCACCTCCAACTTGCTCAAAGTAGCCGAGGATGCCTCCTTCAAGCTGCTTGATGTTGGTAAAACCTGCATCTTTCATGATGACACTGGCCTTTTCACAGCGGACGCCTCCAGTACAGAACATGACGATTTCTTTGTCTTTGAAAGATGAATCCATCTCAGAGACCGCTTGAGGAAACGCTCGGAATGTGTCAATGTCGAGTTCAATGGCATTTTGAAACGTTCCGAGACGTGTTTCGTAGGCGTTTCGAGTGTCAAGCAGTACAACGTCCTCGCCATTGAGGAGCTTTTCATGCAGTTGAGCAGGGAGTATTCGTCCATCATCAGGTTCAATCCGATCGAAGTTCGGCAAACCGACCGAGATGATTTCGTTCTTGAGACGCACATTCATGCGGTTGAACGGTTGGTGTTCTGAATATGAAATTTTGAAATCGATGTCTGAAAATCGTTCATCTTGGCTGAGAAACAATCGGAATTGATCGATGTTCGTTTCTGGACCTGCAACGAAGATATTGATGCCTTCATGGCTGAGCAGAATCGTGCCTTTCAATTCGAGCTCATCGCACTTCCGTTTGAACGGTTGGCGCAGAGCATCTCGATCGTCGAGTACAACAAACTTGTACCCTGCAATGTTGAGGTGTTGCTCCGTCATGGTAAATCGTCCGGATTCTTCCTCTTATGCTCATCGTTTAGCGACGCCAATCGTGTTTGCTTGCAAGAGGATGACGCCATCCCTGTCCGAAAGCACGTGAGGAAACCCTGGGAGCGGGAGCCATCTGCCAACGCTTGTGTTCGTTGGCTTCAAGCCGTTGAAGTACTGCCACAACGGTCGAATGATCGTAACCATGTTTGGCGATTTCTTCAGAACCTAGACCTTGTTCGATGTGGAGTTTAAGGATACCATCGAGCATCTCGTAGGGAGGGAGTGTGTCATCATCGCGCTGGTCAGGAGCAAGTTCGGCCGATGGTGGTTTTGTCATGGTGGACTCATTCACAGGCGGACGCTTTCCATTTGATTGAGCCCTATGATTGAACACTTCTGCAAGGCCGTAGACATCCATTTTGTAGACATCGCCTAGAGGCGTGTAGCCGCCAGCCATGTCACCGTACAGCGTGCAGTAGCCTTGAGCAAGTTCAGACTTGTTTCCAGTTGCAATGGCCATTCGACCTTGTGCATTGGCATGAGCCATCACGAGAATGCCGCGTAGACGGGCTTGAATGTTCTCTTGAGCGACGTTTGCACCTTGATCAAGCATCTCTGCAAGCTGTTTCTCAAGTCCTGAATGATGGTCGTCAATCGGAATTGATGCATATTCCATTCCGAGAGCCTCTGCAGTGTATTTTGCATCGTCGATGGAATGTTGAGATGAGAATCGTGATGGCATAGAGATTCCAAGCACGTTCTTTGGACCAACTGCTTCTGCTGCAACACAAGCCGCAACGGCAGAGTCAATACCGCCACTCAATCCAAGGACGATACGTTGTATTCCTGATTTTTGACAGTAATCACGCAATCCAAGAACGACTGCATCGGCGAGTTCATCGAGGACGTCCTCCTGTTCTTCACCGGTTTCTTGTGGTGCATAATGTGTGATTTCACCTTCTGAGGAATCCATCGATATCCACGAAGTTGCTTCAAGATTGTTGATATCAACAAGAAGGATTCCTTCCTTCCAAGAAGGTGCAACAACGACCTCTCCGGTTGGCCACGCAGCAAGGGATCGTCCATCGAAAAGAAGGTCATCGTTTCCTCCGATTTGGTTGCACAACAAGAACGGATGCCTGAGCGTTTTGGCAGCAGTTCGAGCAACGTGGAGTCGTGTTTGGATTTTGTTGGAATGGTACGGAGATGCAGAGAGATTGACCGTCGCATCGAGGTTGACACCTTGACGTCCCCATTCGGCGAGTTGTTCGATCGGGTCTGCATCGTATTCAGAAGGTGTTTCCCCAGCAACCTGCCAAGCATCCTCACAGACTGTGACACCGAGTTCGAGTGGTCCTGAAAGTGTTCTTGCGATACCTGGCCTGTCATCCGAATCGAAGTATCGAGCTTCATCAAAGACATCGTACGTTGGTAGCAATTGTTTCCGAGCGACGATTTTCACTGGAGCATCATTACCGATCAAGGCGACACCATTTCCGGGTTTTGCTCGCTCAGATTCAGGTATCGTTGGTGTTCCGATGAGTGATGGAATGTCGACGTTGAGTGAGAGGGCTGCTTGCTGAGCGAGTTCAACAAAACTCGCTTGCATCAACAAGTCGCGAGGAGGGTAGCCACAAATAGCCAATTCTGTGCTCACACAAGCCACTGCTCCGTGGGCTGTTGCAGTCTGAATAAAATGCTCCAATCGCTGAGCATTTCCAGTCAAATCGCCAACGGTTGGATTGAATTGAACAAGAGCAATGATGCCACCATCTTGCTCGCTCATGACCATCCCACGTACTCGTGTTTCATAGAAATGATGCATCATTTGTATTGCAAAATCTCTCCGTTGGCATCTTTGTACCACCAACTTCCATCTTGTTGATTCTGCCACCACCAAACGCCATCCGAGCCTTGGGTCCAACCATCGGCAGATGCGGTTTGTGTTGTTGCAGCAACCGGTTCAGATTCTTGAATCGGTTCACTCAAGTTGAGGTCAGCATCGCCCTCAATGTCTTCTTCTTCATCCTCATCGAGATAATCCGAATATTCGTCCCATTCGTATTCCGATTTGGAACCACGCCGAACGGTTGCATTTCGAGCCATGAGCAAGAGAGCGAGAATGATCGAAAGGCCGAGCAATGCACCAATGGAACCGAGAATTGGGTTCACATCTCCAAACACAGCCTCGCTGAAGGAAGGGTCGCTCTTCGGTCGAACATCGACCGAAGGCCCGTTGCCTTTGACGCCATTTTCGAGCTGAACTTCAAGCCATTGCAGGCCCACCTGCTCAGGAGCCCAATCGATGAGTATGGTACCAAGACCGCCTTCTGCAACCTCGAGTTCGGTTTGACGGAGTACTTCCGACGTTCCATCAGCACGGACAACGGAAATCGTAGCATCTGTGGTTCCGTCCAATGTTCCAACGTTCTTGACGAAGATTTGCACAGCGGTCGAATCGCCTTGTTGGAGGTTCAAGCGTGAGTATTCCATGGCCGGAGTCTCCAGTTCAAACTTCGGCTGTCGCCATTCCATGAGCCATGACGTGACCGCATTGCCTGCAGATGAACCGGCTTCTCCAAGAACAAGATTGCCAGCAAGGTCTCGTCCTTCAACAAGAACGTAAACGGTAAAGCGATCGACCAACATATCGTCCGTGATGACGCTCAAATCCATCGTTCCTGTACCGATGAGACTCAATCCACTAATTTCTGTGCCTTGCAAGAGGAACGGACTGTCACCCTCCCGAATGAATTCACCTGTTTCGGTATTTTCGACCCACCACGCCAATCGTAAGGATTCAAAGTCAATTCCTCCTTCTTCGGAAAGGACAATCGTGACTTCGTGTTCTTCAGCCGAAAGAATCGACCCTGGACGGGGTGTTTGCACCTCGACCGGTTGCGGGCCAAGCCCGTCAACAACCATCCACTTCACAGAGGATTCTTTCTCGGTCGCATCGACGCCTTGAGGTGGCAAACAACCAACGGACCACGTCAATGGAATGGTTCCAGATGTTTGTGGTGAACGAAGTTCAACGTTCCAAATTCCATTGTAGGTGTCTGCCGAGTAGGTTTGACCGGCAAACATGACCTCTACACTGCAGTTGAAATCAGGTGTTTCTTCCGTTGCAGCAAACACCAATCCACCTGTCAATTCGAACGGCGAATTCGGTGGCAATCGGGCACCATCATCGAGAACAGTACCTTGTGTCAACACCAACGAAACAGATTCTTGAGGAATGGTCAATGCAGGTGAAAACCGCCACCGAAGTGCAGGGAACGTTTGGATGACTTCCTGTCCTGCACGATCGATGATTTTCACACTCGGCTCACGGAAAGTATCACCAAGGTCAGGCGTGGTCCACGCCAATTCGAGGTCAACAACCAATCGGGTGTCTTTCTCGTAGGGTCCAGCGGTGGTACCATCGAGGGCAAGCATGGCACAATCGTTGACGATCAAATGGATGCTGTTTGATGTGCAGGAATCGGTTCTGAAATCCCACGTAAACGACAGAGGTGAGGTGAGGATGTTCGAAGCGAGCTGGATTTCAACCGTTGTAAAGTCCGAAGCACCGTTGGGTTCGCTCATGTCGACACGTAACGTGTAAGCCTGTTCAGGGTGCAACCACGGTTGTGCACCACCTGTCCATGACATAGCGTTCGAGGTCAAGGTTGGTGGCCCATCCGGTCCGATTTGATACATGAATAGGTGCTCGCCTTCTTCCCCAGTCCCTGCATCTTCGAGTGCTTGTCCCGATTCGTCCTCACCGACCAGATAGCCTGCGACCTTCTGGCCTTGCGAGCCCATGGAATCATCGAACAAGAGCGTGTAGATTCCTGTTGAAAGGGTCAAATCCGTTGGGATAATGAGCGATCGTTGTTTGTATTCATCTGGACTTGGCCAGCCGTTCAAATCGACATCATCGGCCCATTGTCTCCACAGCATCACGTGGACATCGGATGGCAACAACACAGGGTCAAGAATCTGGAATTGAACGGTTTGACTGGTCGATGCGAGTCGATGATCGTACCATGCAACCGTTGAATCGATGACGGCCGGGGCGGTTGGGTCGATCTTGAAGGTCCGAGTGTATTCAGAATCTCCAACAACATCTCCACCATTCAATGGAATCACTCGAACGGTCCAGGTCAAATCGCCGAAGGAATATGGAGCCACATCGGAAACATTCCACATGTCGACATCGAGACTCGTGGTATTGGCGACCATGGTATTTCCTTGCCACAACTGAACCTCAGCATCGCCGTCTGCAAAGGCATCGATACTCTCAACGCCTTCGTAACCGACATCAATCGTGAAATTCAGGCCCATGCCAGCTGCGAGGTACTCGGTGGACGAATCGATGATGCCATGATCGTCCATGATATCGACCGATTTGATGACCAAATCATTTTCAAACGCTTGGCCTCCTGTGAGCCCATTCCACATGTATTGACCTGGTCGTGAAATAACGCTGTTATCGAGAACAAGACGCATCGAAGCAGTAAGCCAGTTTTCATCGTCCCATCCTTGCTCAACGCGGAATTTCACGGTTATTTCACGCATTGTTGCCGATGTCTCTGAGATGCTGAACGCTTCGGTCGGATGCAATTCGATGAGATCACTGTCTGCTTGTCCGAGAGCAGTTCCTCCTCCAGTTGGCAACAACCACGTAGCATGATTGTTTTCTCCTTGGACATCAAGTCGAATCAACGAGATGGTACGTGCGGTATCGACGCTAAATCGCGTCGTAAACGATAGCCAGCGTTGAGAAGGCGTCAGTGGAGTTGACGCATTTTCCACGGCTACCATACCTGCTGCAACGTCGTCACTGAATTCCATGTCCGTGACTTCAACGGTCATTTTTCCATTTGATAAACCAGTAAATGGGAACGAAATCGATGGCGATGAGCCAGGCGTACGATAAGCAGCATTTGCAGCCATTACGAGAGGTGACTGCTCATCAGCAGAGATGGAAACCATGGTCGCATAAGGTGCTGCAAGATTGGAAAAGGTGGCAACACCGTTTCCGTACGCCTCAATATCAACGAGAGCGAAACCTTGGCCCAAGTTGTACAACAACGCACTCTGACTGCTCAAGGTAGATTGCATGAGTGCATATTCTGATGCATTTAGTTCGAGGCGGTAAACGGTTGCGTTGTCCAATGTTCTTGAAAGGATGGTCGACCCGGCAATGCGCAACGACAGACCTGTCATGTTTCCGTTTTCACTGGAAACTGAAACTGCAAAATGTTCGAGGTTCGAGGCAGGAATCCATGTTGACGCCTCAGCGAGGCCTGCGAATCCGAAGGATGCACGATGCGCCTTTTGACCGGTTGAAAAGTGATCCTGGAAGCCCCACGAGCCGATTCGAACATCTGGGTCTCCCCATTCAAGCAAACCGTCTCCGTTCAAATCCAGTGAAGGTGAATGCACGCGACCACCCGTTGACATGGTGACCTGAATCTCGTCGAGGAGAGCAGGTTGTGTTGAATTGTGCATGAACATGAGTTGGAAGGCATGCTCGTTTGCGTCAAGCTGACCCGAGTACGGCAGCGTGATGGCAACCCACGCATCAACTTCATCGTGACGAACGTAAGCATCGTACTCTTGCACAGTCGCAGCAATCTGGTATCCCGCAAGTGGGGAATTGCTCGTATACCATGGAGAATGGACTGTTCCATTGGCGAGCGATGTGATGGAACCATCTAGGTAGGTGCTGTTGTTCATCGTCCAGCCACGGTTCATTGGGTCCGTAGAAAACGTGTCCTTGAGCAGACCACCTGCTGTGATGGATTCAACCGATGGCATGGAACTTGCATCCAACCCCTTGAAGATCATGCGTAGGCGCAATGAACCGTAGGTCTCCCAATCAACCGCATCGAGGTGAACAAGAGTGCCTTCGATGTTCTCGAATCCTGAAAGATTGTCTCCAGTCGTTGCATCAATGAGAGTCCATGTGAGGCTCGAACCGGTAGGCAAGTCTGCATTGATGTGCATAGGAGCATAGGGCCCCATGGCGAGAGAGAAGCTGTTGGAAGAATTGTATCCAAACGATGGACTTGTCCATGATGTCAATGGAGGGATGACCACCTTGACGTCATCAACAAACCAGTAATCACAGCAGGTCCCACTACCAGAGGTTTGCTGGATGCGGAATTGCGATGTGGAATGGAGCGCCGCTGCGGGCAAAATTGTCGAATATTGGAAATTGCTGGTTTGTGAACCGCCACCTTGGAAGGTGTGGAAGGTTGTCCATTGACCACCAGCTGTTTTGTATTTGAGCTGAAGATTTTCCCCGGAATCGGGTGTTTCACCACAACCTGAACGACCCTCGTGCACCCATGCATGGAACGGGATGTTGGTGCGTCCTGCGAGATTGGTTGCTGGCGAAGTGGCATAAGTCGAACCCGCATAGGTTCGAATCGATCCACCACTCGAGCCATTGTATCCACACGATGGCGTCGTCACACGGCCGCTGTACGAGTTGGAGAAAGTCCAACCTTGTGCTCCGTTGTTGAAATCATATCCAGGAGCTGAGCCATCGCCCGTCAGAACGCCCGATTGTGAGAAGGTGTTGTTTTTCACTGCGTCCACGTGGTTCCAAGCGGCATCGCCTTCCCAGAGTAACGTCTGAGAGTTTTCCATCGTCTCAGATTGAATGCTCATGTCTAGCGATGTGATAGCCCCTGAACTGGTAGGAACATCAAGTTCAAACGGCGTTAAACTGGCTTGATTTGGGCGAATATCGACGGTCATAGGCATGTTCTCTCCAACCGAACCGACGATCTGCACATCATCCAAGTGAACCACTGGAGCAGGCGGAGCAAACGTCGTGTATGGACCCATGACGAACAAAAAGAGAACGAGCAAAGCAACTCCACGTCCCTTCGGAGAGGCGGCCATGCCTTTGCCTGATTTTCAAAGGACTTGAATGTGTCAGTCCCAACGGCTGCTCTGATTGAGGGGAGAGATTGAAAACAAGGGGCCAATTCGCAAACCATGGTTCGACCAAATCCCGCAGGTGAACTCGATGCCGTTGCCCTCGAAACGGCACTCCTTGAAACGTGGAAGAACGAGCAAACGTTCCAGCAGTCCATCGATTCAAACCGAACCGGGGCACCCTTCATCTTCCTCGAAGGTCCCCCCACGGCCAACGGAAAACCAGGCATTCACCACGTCGTGGCTCGAGCCTACAAGGACCTCGTTTGCCGTTGGAAGACCATGGAAGGTTTTCTTGTCGAGCGAAAAGGTGGTTGGGATACGCACGGGCTTCCTGTCGAAATTGAAGTACAGAAGCGACTCGATTTGATGAGCAATGAAGCCATCGAAGAATTCGGAATGCAAGCCTTCAACGATGCTTGCCGTGAAAGTGTTTGGACGTACGAGAGCGCTTGGAGAGAGATGACCGAACGTATGGCATACTGGGTCGATCTCGACAACCCATACGTCACACTGCACAACGATTATGTCGAGTCGTGTTGGTGGGCACTCAAACAAATGTTCGACAAGGATTTGCTCTATCGAGGTCACAAGGTTTTGCCCTATTGTCCGCAAACTGGAACATCCTATTCAAGCCACGAAGTGGCCTTGGGCTACAAAGAAGTCGAGGAGCCATCGGTCTATGTGAAATTCAAATTGGTTGATGATTCAGCCTCCATCCTCGCTTGGACCACAACGCCTTGGACCCTTCCAGGAAACGTTGGTCTCGCTGTTGGACCGGATGTGACCTATGCACGCTGTCGTGTTCGTGAAGAACCCGAAGGTTGGCAAGGGCGCGGTGGTGCATCGGTTGGCGAGGAATTGATTCTCGCCAAGGATTTGATGGGTGAAGTTCTCCGTCACCATGTCGACATCATCGAAGAAATACCCGGATCGTCGCTGGTTGGCAAATCCTACGAGCCATTGTTCCCAGATGCTGTCCCACGCGGTGACTCGAGAACAGCATGGACCGTGTTGTCTGCTGATTGGGTCACAACCACCGATGGAACCGGTGTGGTTCATACCGCTGTTATGTACGGTGAAGACGACTACAATCTTGGAATGGAAGTGGGGCTTCCTGCGTACCACACCGTCAACATGGAAGGGAACTTCGTTGACGGCGTCCATCCTGAACTTGATGGTCGATATGTCAAATCATGCGATGAATCTGTCATGGACATTCTCGTCGGCCAAAACGATTCGATTGCTTCTGGCTTACTGTATCGAGAGAAGAGTTACCTCCACGATTATCCTCACTGTTGGAGAACCGATCACCCACTCCTGTACTATGCCATGGATTCATGGTTTGTTCGCATGACGGCTGTCAAGGAACGCCTTCTCGAATTCAACGATGGCGTTGAATGGGCGCCGGATTGGGTCGGAGAAGGTCGATTCGGGGAATGGCTCCGTAACGTCAAGGATTGGGCTATCTCCAGAGAACGCTACTGGGGAACACCGCTTCCTGTGTGGCGAGACGAAGATGGAAACATGAAATGCATTGGTTCGATTGCCGAGTTGCAAGATGAAATTGCAAAGGCAAATGCTGCAGGATTTGAGAATCCTGAATGCCCAGATGACGTCGATTTACACCGACCAGTTGTCGACGCATTCACACTTGTCTCGGACGATGGAAAGCCGATGCACCGTGAACCGTTTGTCATGGATTGTTGGTTCGATTCAGGTTGTGCTCCATTCGCTCAGTGGCATCATCCATTCGATGAAAACAAGACGTTCGATGCTTCCTTCCCAGTCGACTACATCTGTGAAGGTGTTGATCAAACCCGAGGATGGTTCTACACGCTGCTCGCTGTTTCCACAACTGTCTTCGATTCTCCTGCCTACAAACGATGCCTATCACTTGGATTGATTCTCGATGCAGAAGGAAAGAAAATGTCCAAGTCACGTGGCAACATTGTCGACCCTTGGGACCACTTCAATCGAGAAGGTGCTGATGCAACACGATGGTACATGGTCACCGCTGGTGCGCCATGGAATCCATTGAAATTCGACTCCAATGGCGTTCGAGAGACCTACGCCAAGATGTTCCTCACTTTGTGGAACGTCTATCGGTTCCATGCAGATTATGCTGCTTTGGATGCTTTTGATCCTGCTTCGTCCACCTCATCCTACGAGAGTCGTTCACGACTCGATCGCTGGATTTTGTCCAAGCTTCACAGTACGGCGAAGGCATACCATGATGGATTCACAAACTGGAACTTCCACAAGGCCTGCAGAGAACTCGAGGATTTCATTGTCAACGATTTGTCGAATTGGTACGTTCGCCGAAGTCGCCGACGATTGTGGGATGAAGCCGAATCAGGTGACAAACTCGCTTGTCAGCACACGTTGCACGAAATTCTCGTAACGTTGTGCCGGTTGATTGCACCAGTGAGTCCATTCATGGTTGATACCATTCATCGAAACTTGACTGGTGAGACGGTTCATACTGCCGCATGGCCACTTGGCACACCTGGTTCGACCGAAGGTGCAACAGCTGATGCATGGAATGTGGACCTCGTCGCTGCAACGCAGCAACTCCCGCCGCATGATGCTGAACTCGAGCATGAAATGGCCTTGGTCCGTGAACTCGCCGAAACAGGCCGGCGTATTCGTATTGACGCACAACGTCGTCAACGACTTCCTTGTGCTGAAGGATGGATTGTTGCCGGCCCAAACCTTGAGGCCTATCACGATCTGTTGTGTGAGGAACTCAACGTCGAGAGCATCTCAGTTGAGACCGACCTTGACCGTTTCCAACAAGTCGAGCTTGGTGTCAACTTCAGAGCACTCGCTCCAAGAGCAAAGGGAGACGTCAACGCTATCTCTGGTCAAATCAAGAATCACCCTGACCAAGATGCATTGCTCGCTGACATTCGAAACGGTTCATGCACCATTATGGGCGTTGATATTCTCGAATCCGATGTTGAAGTCCGACGTGCGGAACGTCAAGGATACGCTGCTGCTACAATTACGGTAGGCGAAGGCGATACTGCATCGCATGTCAGCCTCGTCCTCGACATGCAAGACACGCCTCATCTGCTCTCAAAGGGTCTTGCTCGCGACATTACCCGACGCATTCAATCAAAGCGTAAGGACATGGACTTGGAGATTGAATCGATGATTGATGTTGAAGTCTGGATGACCGATGCTCCTGAACTGTTCGAGGAAGACCAGGCCTGGGTTGCCAAGGAAACTCGTGCATCTGGCATTGCCTTCAGTGAAGACCAAGCACCTGCTGATGTGGAATCTTTCGATGTCGACGGTGCTCAAGTCTCCTATCGAGTCAAGAAGGTTTGAGGTCGAAGCATGCGGGTGATTTCGCTCGTTCCAAGTTTGACCTTGACGCTTGCAGAATTAGGCCTTGACAAGTCACAACTCGTCGGTCGAACACCGTGGTGCATCCACCCTGAACCGTTTGTCCAAGATGTTCCAATCGTTGGAGGAACCAAAACACCCAACCTCAACAAAATACGCAACGCACAACCAGATCTTGTCATTTTGGACCGTGAGGAAAATCCGAAGGAATTCTACGAGGCTTTGATCGAATCTGGAATTGAAGTATATGTAAGCACGGTTGAGCATCCAAGCGAGGTCCCAGAAATGCTCCTCGAACTTGGTCAATTACTCAATCTCACATCAAAGGCCAAGGAACTTGCTAATGCAATCAATGCCGAACTTGCAACCACGTTCGAATCAGGTCCAACCGTTTTGCCGATGATTTGGCACGATCCCTTAATGGCTGTCTCACCGACAAAATATGCCGGAGCCTTGTTGGAGTGTTGTGGATTCAACGTCCCTGATATCGAACCAGAAGGGAACGGCTACCCTGTCATCACAGCAGAAGCCATCCAACTTCACCATGTTGAGGGTCTGCTGTTGTCAAGCGAACCACATGAGTTTTCGAAACAAGAAGGGGAGTCGATTTGCGACGCTGTTGAGGCATTGGGTGGCCCGAGGCCGTGGACTCAATGCATCGATGGAGAGGCACTAACGTGGTTTGGAAGTCATACGTTGCACGGACTTCGAACCTTTAGCGCTCTTTGCAAGGATTTGAAAACAGCCGACGAGTAGCCAAGGCATGCGCAGAGCGATTCTTGCCATGATGCTGGTGAGCAGCATGGTCCTCGCAGGGTGTTTCGGTGATGGAGAAGCCATCGTTGAGACAGAAGAAGTCAAATCTGCTTGGAACGACTACGTCCTCATCGACGAGAAGACGCATGAAATGCCACGTGAGTTCATGACGGTGGATTTACGAACAAACGAAACAACCAACATGACCTGGGCTGTATTTGACGAGTCGAAAGGAGGCAACTGCTGTGAACACTACATCGCCACAACGATTCAAGGATCCATTCTCAACATAGGAGGTGAATATCCGGTGTGGTCGGTAGACCGAGGTCATGATTGGGACACGTGGATACCAGGCGTAACACCTGACCTTCAGTGCAGAACGTTTGTTCCGACAAACCCTGGAACGGAAGGCCTCGGAGAAGGAAGCATTGTGCAAGCAACAAACGGCGACATCATATCCATGTCGTGGTTCCCATACGTCGGTGGTGACCTCAAACTTGACAAATTCTATGCTATTCTCTACGATGATTCCGAAATGGAATGGAAGTGGTGTTACAATCGAATCACAGAGCCGTTCTACGACCGAAGCTGGCAGGTCGAAGTTGTTGGTCCAATCTCATCGAGCATTGGCAACGGAGAATGGGCGTCGCTCGTCATTTCCAATTTCTGGCATCAAACGCAGAACGCAGGAGGACAAATCTCCGTTGATGGTCTGAATTACTATCCGATTCAATTCCCTGGACGATCCTCGTCTCAACCTGACATCGAAATCGATTTCGACTTCACCAATGCCTCGCTTGACTTCTACTGGGACGTGAACAAACCGCACAAGGAAATGCGAGCTTTTGCTGTTCCAAGCGGAGGATTGCTCTTCCCACAATACTTCGACAACGGCAATGCAGCCTTCCTCGACACGACGCTTTCATGGAATGAGGTTGCCATGCAATTCCCAAGCGAGTATTGCCAAATTGACATGACCGGTACCATTCATTGCGTCGCCAACGCAGGTACGACCTTCACGCATTTTGCATCTCGAGATGGTGCCCTTTCATGGAACAATTACACCTACGATCTCGGTGGAGAGGCCTCGAGCATTGAAGAGTGGGAGTTCCAAGCGAACGGCGAGCATGACCTGTTTGTGTTGAATGTACGTTACCAATCGAGCGAAGGACCTGACGTCGATGTCCTATTTCACACGCGAGGATACAGCGAGGACCTCAGCCCAGACACCATGACCTACATCGGCCAAGGTGACCTCGACTCGACATCAGGTGCAGGAAACGACATTCGATTCGATTTCGCAAGTTTGGCCATCCTTCGTGATGGTGGTGTTGTGGTTGCATACCATGATTCGACGCACGTCGACCCATTGTTTGCTGTTGAATTGAACATGCCAGATTACCAAGAATAGCGCCGATTGGAGGGTTATCCTCAAAAGCCCTTGACAAACGATGTTCCTTGATGGTGCTAAGCAATTTGCCGGGAATTGGCGAGCGATTGATGAAACGTTTGGACGATCACTTCGGAGGTCGTCATGAGTTGATCAAGACGCTTGAATCAGGTGATATCTCTCGAATCGCTGAGGTCGAAGGCATCTCCATCAAACGTGCTCTTTCTCTTGCCCGAGAATACAACGGTGCAGAAGCAACGTTTCTCGCAACCCCTGAAGCTGAAAAACTGCATGCTCAACTCATTGCTTCGCTTCAGAAATTTGCGTCGAATGCTGCAAGCTCGTCGAGAATGCAGATGTTGATGCCACTTCACCAACTTCAGGAACGACGTGTTCGATGTCAATTGATGTTGGATTTTGCCAACGAAGCGCCCGAAGCCTTTGCTCACCTTCGCACGCTGTTCAAAAATCTAAGTTACACACGACGTCCAAATCAACGCTACGAACGGGTCATTGTTAGCCAACAGGAGCACCCAGAGTGGGCTTCCTACGTTCGTATCCTGACACCGAGTGCTCAGGAAACGTGGAAGGACTACACTGTCTTCAAATCCGTGACCTGGGTTGGACGTCATGGTCCAGAGGAGTTGCCTCCGGGATGGCTGGTGCTTCCAGAATCAGGGCGAACAGATGTCATGGTTCCGGAGTTCACACTCGATTGGTTCACCAACAACCGAAAATCCCTGAAGGTGCTTCTCGATTTGATGCAGTGGAAGAATGAAGGCAATGGGGACGTTCACCCAACACTCAAGACCATCTTTTCAGAAACGGACGGGCTTGAGCAATTGGCCAGCGTCTTCGCGATGATGAGTGATTCTGGTGACGTTGAAGCGATGGAAGAAATCCGTGACGGACTTTGGAATATGGCGAAGCAAATGGAAGAAGATCTCAACCAACGAATTTCAGCAGGAATGGAGACCGCATCACTTGACCTCACGGGCTCCGACATGCTTGCAGCGTTGGCCGATGCTGCGACCTTCCAACGAAAACTTGCCTCGGCAACCGAAGACGTCATCACGGACATTCTTGAACAAGGTCGAAGTGAACTTTCAGCATATCTTGAAGCAAGTGGACTGCAAGCACCATTCGACCTCTACGCCTCAAATTGGCCAGTTAAACTCAATCGTTCTGTTCTTGACAAAATCAACGATGAACTTGAGCGTCGAATCAACGACAGCAGGAACGACCATCTCCTCCGTCTCGCCACAAAACTTGCAGACCTCAAACCATTGTGCGAGACCGCTATCCAAAGGCTCGTTGAGCATGATATGTGGTACAGCATTGCTTCTTGGGCTATGCATCACAACGCAGGGCTTCCAGAATTAGTTCATCACGGCATCTGGTTCGAAGACGGTCGTCACCTCTTCATCGACGGTGATGTTCAACCGGTGAATTACGGCCTCGGCCGGGCTGCACCGAAAGGAGATCAACAACCCATTGCTCTTCTTACCGGTGCGAACAGTGGTGGTAAAACAACGCTTCTGGAATTGGTTGCCCATGTCACGATTCTTGCGCACATGGGCCTCCCTGTCCCTGCTAAGCATGCTTTTGTTGGCCGTGTTGAAGCTCTTCACGTTCTCGCAAAATCAAGCGGAACACAGAGTGCTGGTGCGCTTGAGACAACGTTGGTCGACCTTGCCAATGTTGTCAGCAACGATCAACCCAAACTCATCCTCGCAGATGAGCTTGAAGCCATCACAGAACCCGGTGCAGGCGCACGTATCATCGCAGGAATGTTGCGAGCCGCACAGCAGCAATCCGATTCGAGCATGGTGTTGGTCACGCATCTCGCGCCTGCCATCCTTGATGCGTATGGAAGCGATGATTTACGCATCGATGGAATCGAGGCCAATGGTCTGGATGAACATCTCGAATTGATCGTTGACCGTACTCCAAAGCGGAATTGTCTTGCACGTTCAACGCCTGAATTGATTGTACGTCGATTGGTTGAACGTTCTTCAGGTGATGCAAAAAACGTATTCAGCGACATTCTGTCGTTGTTCTGAAACTAGCATTGGCGTCCGCCATCAGAGGAGTAATCGAGCATTGGTGCTTGGAAGAGATCGTCACAACTTCGCTCAATGAGTGGCAACGTAAGCGTGCTCTGAGACCAATCTATTGTTACTGCTCCTGAAGCAGCTGGAGAGGGTACGTAATCTTCCCCAGTCTGAGTGACTTGGAGAATGATGCCTTCTCCTTCCTGGAGAACAACATCCATCGGCATGAATTCCATCATTGCTGTAACGGAAGAAAACGGAACAAGCACTTCCTGACCATCTCTTCCACCAGCATGGTAGCGAAGATCCATGACTGCATGGCCAAGATGCATTCCTGTTCCATCCGTCATTTCAATGAAAAGATGACCTCCAGTTAATCCTGGAGTTGCGTCAATGTGGAAGGTTGGCATTCCAATGATTCGAGTTTCTTTGTCGAACGGTCCATAACTCAATGTGACTGAACTCGTTGCTGAAACCGTTGAACCTGTCGGTGCGAGCTCGCTTCCTGTCAGAACGAGGTTCTCAACATCCATTGGAGGATAGGTCTGTTCGAATCGCCATCCTCCTCGATTGTCTTGCATTTCTACTCCAAGCGTTGGTGCTCGGCCTTCGGCTTTGAGGTACCAATCAAACCAGTACAGCATTTCATCGGCCCAATCCCAGCGAAGTGTGTACGGATAGGCTTCCGCTCCTCGTCCTTCTCCTTGTGAAGAATGTCCTTCAACCCGGTCAGGATAATCGTGAGCCCATTGTCCTGCAAGCGTCTTGATTTCAATGCCAGCATCAGCAACTTGCTGGTGGACAGGGAACGACATGTGCGGGTCTACGTTCCAATCTTGCATGCCTTGAATCAGATACACGGACCCATTGTAATTCTGAAGAACACGGTCGAGGAACGATCGCTCTGTCCAATACGTGTTGCCTGCATAATCGACCATACCTCCGCTCAAGTAAGCGGCTGGACCGTTCACGTAACCCTCAATGTAGCCCTCACAAAGTGTGTGGCTGTCTTCGGTATCACCATCGATTCCAAACGAACCATAGACGCCGTTATGCATGATCATGCCTCGAGCCTCCATGCTACCGTTTCTCCACATCAATTCATGAACGCCGATGAGCCCTGACATAGGTACGATTGTTGCAAGATGTGGGTTTCCAAATGTTGCTGCTTGCCATGGGGTAGAACCGTCGTAGGATTTTCCTATGATCCCAACCTTGCCATTTGACCATGATTGGGTGCCGAGCCATGTGACAGCGGCATCGATACCACGTTGCTCATCGGTGCCCATCAAATCCATGCAGTGGTTTGATTCACCGGTTCCGAACACCGATACCTGAGCAACTCCGTAGCCATGAGGAACGTAATTCTCAATGAGCATTCGACCCAAACGATTCGCAGGTGTCGTGGCATCAACATCTCCGTCACTGTAATACGGCCCAATTTCGGCAATAACAGGGACTTGACATTCAGAACTCAAATTTTCTGTTGATGAATAATCGCATCCTTCGATAACCGGCAACCACAGACCGAGATGAACTTCTGCACCACCTGCAGCACCTGCTCCCCCATCAGCAAGCGTAATGCTCGGTACTGGGACAAAAACAGATTGTACTTGACCAATGTCGTATGTTCCGTTCACAGTAACCCTAGAAAAGACGTCACTGTTGTCGTACTCGAGATTAGAGCGATCCCAAGGTTCGGGATAATATTCGCTTGAGGAATCGTCGACAATGTTCTGTAAGTCCTCTCCGAAACATCCGGTTAGAATGGACGGGAAGAGGAAAATCAACAACATCGAAATGCTTCGCATTGTCCTTGCGTCACAAATCCGACATAAGACGCTTTTCGCCTTATGCTACGTCTTCAGATTCTCGTGCTTCAAGCTCGGCACGGACTTCGTCCATATCCAAATCTTGGAGTTTGGTAATCAAATCCTTGAGCGCTTCTTCTGGGAGAGCACCGGGTTGCATGAACACACCAATTCCTTCTTTGAAGGCGATTGTTGTTGGAATGGAACGGATACCAAATGAACCTGCGAGCGCTTGCTCAACTTCTGTATCGACCTTCGCAAAAACGACATCGGGGAATTCCTCAGAAACTCGCTCGAAGACGGGGGCATAAGCACGACATGGCCCGCACCACTCAGCCCAGAAGTCGATAATCACGAGGTTGTTCTCCTCAATGATGTTGTTGAAGGATGCCTCTTGCATTTCCACGGTCGCCATAGTCAAGCCTCACGCTCACAGTATAAGTGCCCATGCATTCCACCTAAGTCGTGAAGCGACGGATTGATGTGCTGTTAGGTCGAGCGATGGGCATGAGCAGACTGATGACAATCCTGACCGCTTTTTTGTTCCTCAGTGTCCTCGTGGTCCCACAAGGTGTTTCAGATGAGACAACAAACGACGACACGTCGACACCTACCATCGTCATTTCAGAGGTCCTTGCATCCCCAAATGGGATGAAAAACAACGAGACATGTTCGAACTGTTACAACGCAACCGATTGGAACGGTGACGGTGAATACGGTAAGTTCTCAGATCAGTTTATTGAATTGCACAATCCGACCGATCAAGCCATCAACATCTCAAATTGGGTTTTGGACGACATTGCTGACGGAGGAAGTGCTCCTTGCCAGTTGGCACGCAACACCATTCTGCAGCCTGGCCAGTATGTTTCCGTCTTCATCAATGCTTCACGTATCGAGTTGGATTATTACGATGGAGATACCGTGAATCTTTACGATGTTGAAGGCACATTGGTTGACTCCTTGTCCTATCCTGCCCGAGATTCATGGTACGGCAACTCCTACATTCCACTCGACAATGGAACCATTTGGAAAGTTCGACCGCCTACACCTGGTTACGCCCAAGACGAATCGTTTGATGTAGCCCAAAACATGATTGGTTGCTTTGGTATTAGTGACGGAGGGTTTGTTGAATCCATGCTCCTGAAAGGCCGAGTCGTCACAATGAACAACGAAGCTGATGTCATCAATGAGGGTCGTGTTTTGGTTCGAGATGGTAAGATCGAGGCTGTGTGGGGTGGAGATAACATTCCACAGAACGTTGATTTGACCGATGTTCAAATTGTTGATACAAACGGTACGATTTACCCTGGATTGATCGATTCACACAATCACATGCATTACAATCACATCCCACTGTGGGATTTCGAAGTTCATACCTCCGTTAAATCAGAGGAGGGTGGTTACTCAAACCGAAACCAGTGGAAGAACAATCCGAATTACAAACGCGACATTTCTTGGATGAAGACGTTTGTTCAAACCGCTTCGATGTGGAACATGGCCGATCAACAAATGAAGTACGCTGAGGTCATGGCGGTTGCTGGAGGCGTCACAGCCGTTCAAGGTTCACCATCGAGTAACACCGATGCGTGGGACAGCATGCTCTCACGCAACATCGAGTTGTACAACTTTGGTGGAGATGGAATCCACACCAAGGTGACGACGCTCGAATCCGACTACACAGGGGGCCACATCACATCTGGAAACAGCAGTGGAAGTTTGAATGCCTGGTACCTCCATCTTTCCGAAGGTGTCGATGAATCAAGCCGTGCAGAATTCGATATTCTCGTCCAAAACAACCTCTTGGTCGGCGAATTGGTGGTCGTCCATGGAACTGCACTCACATCCGCTGAGTTCCAAAAGATGGCAGAAGTCGGTGCCGACCTTGCATGGTCTCCACTCTCAAACCTCCTGCTGTACGGAGACACAACCGATGTGGTTGCTGCTGACCAAGCAGGCGTCCGAATTTCACTTGCACCTGATTGGGGACCGAGTGGTTCCAAGAACGTTCTACACGAATTGAAGATTGCAGATATGTGGAATACGAACAATCTCGACTCTTATTTTTCGAACTACGACCTTGCGACCATGGTCACAAAAAATCCGGCGTTAGCGAATAACTGGGATGATTCAGTTGGAACCATCAATGCTGGACTCTACGCAGATCTTGTTGTCTTGGATACCTTCCATCAAGACCCCTATCGAAATCTTATCGAAGCCATCGATGCGGATGTTCGACTGACCATCGTCAACGGACAACCCGTCTTTGGAGATGTTGACATCATGTCTGAGCTCAAGGGAGACGATTGGGAAATCGTCGAGGGACCTGGTTTTGACAAGGCGGTGGATGTTACAGATCGATCTGTTACTGAAGGAACGCAATCTTGGTCAAGCATTCTCGCAGATATGGAAATGGCCATGGCGCTCAATCCTGATGATATCGCTGCAACATGGTCATCGAGCACAGACAGTTACTCATCCATGCAAAGCAACGTTCTGAACAATATCTTCACAACTGGCGATACGCGACACTTCGGTATCATTACACAATCCGCACATGCCAACACCCACATCGATTTGTCACAGTTGGAAGATTACTACGAAGTTCCGATGAACAACGGTGAACGGACTGGTGTGAACGTTGTTCTTGAACCTCAAGACAACACCGGAGGTTCCACCATTGACCCGGTCGATGAAACGCCAACAGGAGAGACGGGTCAAGAGAACGAAACCACCGGTGGAACTGAAACAGGAAGAGATTCAGAATGCCCACCAAACTGCATTCTTGGCGAGGATGTTGAAGATGCTTCATCTGGAGATTCATCACTCATCGGCCCTCAGTTACTACTCATTCTAGTTTCAGTACTATTGCTTGTAGCCGTTGGATTGTTGACAAGAGGAAACGACGAGGATGCTGACCTTGTAGCAGACCAAACAGTCATCATCGAAAGCCAATGGGAAGATGAAACAAAACAATTTGTTCCAGAATTGCCACCACTTACGCCTCCACCTTCCTCGGAAGAAGAGTGATTATTGCAAATCCCATACTGGACCGTCTGCAGTATCCGTAACCACGACGCCAAGGGCGTTGAGTTGATCTCGGATTTCATCGGCGCGAGACCAATCCTTGTTGGCACGTGCAGTGCTACGCTCACTCAACAAGGCTTCGACTTGCTCCGCAATTTCTGCTTTACGAGGATCTTCAACCGGTTCTGCGAGAAGGACATCAGGTGATGGGAGAATACCGAGGATGTTTCCAGCGGTTTCTTCCAGCCATTCCTTCGCATAGGTTCCGATAGCACGCTTGTCTTCTTCATCGGAACCGAGTGTCATGAAGTACTGTAGTTGCTTCGTCGCTGCGAGCACTTTCGCAACTCCTTCACGACTGTTGAAGTCATCATCCATCGCTTGTGCAAAGCCTTCAGCCAGTCGCTCCAACAAACCAAGAGATTTTGCGAGCGGGTCTGGACTTGCCATGTCAGGCTCAGGAAGTTGATGCTGGCGACCATCGGAAGACATCCGCAATGCCTTCTCGTACACTTGCAAAATGCGGTCGTGATTTCGCTGCGCGTCGTTGAGAAGTTGTTCGTTCATGTCGATTGGAGAGCGGTAATGGGCGTTGACAAGAGCAAGACGCAATACGAGTGGATCCACCTTCTGTATGATGTCACGAATGGTCCAGAAGTTGCCGAGCGATTTGCTCATCTTTTCACCATCGATGTTGACAAAACCATTGTGCAACCAGTAGCCTGCAAGTGGTGCATGGCCTGTATGACATTCACTTTGGAAGATTTCAGCTTCGTGATGAGGGAATCGCAGGTCATGCCCTCCACCGTGGATGTCGAACGAGGTTCCGAAGTGATCAAGACTCATTGCAGTACATTCAATGTGCCATCCAGGACGGCCTTCACCCCAAGGTGAAGACCATGTTGGTTCGTCAGGTTTTGCTTGTTTCCAAAGTGCGAAATCCTTGTGATCACGCTTTCCACTACCCGTCTTTTCAACACGGCCACCTGCACCTTGTCGTACAGCATCGATGGATTGTCCAGTCAATTGCCCATACTTTTCGGGTGCGGAATCTACTTGGAAATACACGCCATCATCGGCCACATAGGCGTGGCCTTTCTCGATAAGATCCTCAATGATGTGGATCATTGATTCCACGTATTCTGTACATCGTGGATAATGATCGGCTCGAAGAATGTTCAATGCGTCCATGTCCTCATAGTACGTCTCGATGTTTCGATCGACGATGGCCTTCCAATCCTCTCCTGATTCAATCGAACGTTTGATGATTTTATCATCAATATCGGTGAAATTCTGTACATAATCAACGTCGTATCCAGATGCTTCGAGCCATCGATGAATGAGATCAAAGGCGATGTAACAGCGTGCATGCCCAAGATGACAATTGTCGTAGACCGTAACGCCACAGACATACATCGAGACTCTTCCTGGCGATTGGGTTGTGAAATCAACCTTTTCTCGCCGGCGCGTATCGTGCACTCGTAATGGCATGTGAACAACTGCACGGTGTCATCACTCTCACTTGAAGATTGATACGTGATTACGTTGAGGATGCTCAGAAGACGATGTTCGATTTGAAACGAGGAGACGGCGTCGGAATTGGTTCCTACGTGCTTCGTGACACACGATTGGTCAAATTGGCATGGATGGTTCCTTTGTGTTCCATCCTCGCTGCCGTCGGCATTCATGCCGCACTTGGAAATGCACGAGATGTTCCGTTCTTCATTTCAGAAGCAGATTACCCTGGTATTGAGCGATTCGTGTTTACGATTGGATTGTTCCTATCTGCTGTGTTGCACTTCATGCTCACGCTTCGATTGTATACTGTTTTCAAGGATATTGCACGAAGAAAAATATTGCAAACTGCGACGATTCTTGGAATTGCAAGTTCTACACACCTTGCAGTCCTTGCATTTGCCAACATGTACGACCACCTTGCACTTCACGTCTACACTTCCTTGGTCGTTTTTCATGGAGGATTCACATGGGCAATCCTTGCTCATTTTTCCTTACCCCATCCGAACAAGACTGGAAGAACGGTACGATTGATTTCTCTTTTTACCGCATTTGTATCTCTAACAACGATGACCATCGCCATGAGTCGAGGTATCGAGGAACAACGACGAGCCTATGATATCCAGCCTGAGATGATTCCACTGGATGATCTTCAACCGTGGATCGATGTAGCAGCTCCGGCAGAATTCATCCTGTTCTTTTCTCTGCTTGGATGCCTTGCATCGTTTTCATGGGACATCGTCAATCACGCCGACCATACCAAGGATTCGACGATCGAGGCTTGAGAGAGCAACGGTCAACGGATCAATCCCGTTGGTACCAACCGTTTTCCATACGGAAACAATCATTTCACGATGTGAGAGAAGATGGCGTATCGTTCCGACAAACTCACATCCGGTGGTTTCCAAACCAGTGGCCATTTCTGGACCCCAGAGGCCTGCAAACAATCCTGTTCGTGGACGTTGCTTTAGTATTGGTGCTCCGTTTTCATCGATGCGAACGATGCAATTGTATTCGACGGTTATTTTCTTGGTCGTCTTCGGACGTGGTAACTCATGAGGACGAGAGCGTCCATTACAAGTGTCTTCAACTGGACATTGATCACAAATCGGATTGCGTGGCTTGCAAACAAGCGCACCCAATTCCATCATCGCTTGATTCCATTCACCTGACGCATCAATGAGGAGATGCTTGTCGGCAAATCGTTGAACTTCCTTCATCGATGGTTCCTCCTGGTTGGATTGACGAGCCATCACTCGACGGATGTTCCCATCAACACATGCAACAGGTTCGGAATACGCAATCGAGGCCACAGCAGCGGCTGTGTATGGTCCAATACCAGGGAGTTTCAGAAGTTCTTCGTACGTCTTCGGAAGCACACCTCCATGCACTTCGACGACTTCAATCGATAAAGCATGAAGGCGACGTGCTCTTGAGTAATATCCAGCTCCCTGCCAAAGAAGAAGTACATCATCAACACTCGATTCGGCCATTGAGGAAAGGGTTGGAAAGCGTTTCAAAAGGCGTTCATGGTATTCTATTCCACGTTCCATTTGTGTTTGTTGAAGAAGTATTTCTGATAGGAGAATGGACCAAGGCGAAGGGTCCAATCGCCAAGGAAGTGGTCGCTTGTTGCGCTCGTACCAAGCAAGCAGTGCCTCTTGATTCATCGGAGATCATCGCTTGATCAAGCCGCTTTGGCTTCTTCGATCTTGGCATCGTTGGCTTTGATTTGTTCCCAGACCAATTCTGCAATATCCTTGACGTCCATTTCCGCATCAATAGCTGACAAACCGTCAGTTACCATGGTCGAACAGAACGGACAACCAACTGCGACAGTATCTGCGCCTGTTGAAGCCAATTCCTTTGCTCGAATGATGTTGACACGGTCGTTCCCTTCTGGCACATGCTCTTCCATCCACATTTGAGCGCCACCAGCACCGCAACAGAAAGAGCCTCGACCACTGCGTTCAGTTTCAATATCAACACCGCCTATTGCATCGCGAGGAGCATCGTATTCTCCACCGATTCGACCAAGATAACATGGGTCGTGGTAGGTGACAGAACCATCGTGCTTCGGTTGTGGAAGCTTGCCTTCGTTCTGCAAATGCGAAATCAATTGAGAGTGATGCATGACCTCAATGTCTTCTCCACCATAGTCCTTGTATTCCTTACCAAGTGTGTGGAAACAGTGTGGGCAAGATGCAACGACCTTCTTGACACCCAATTCGTTGAAGGTCTCCAAGTTGGTTTCAGCAAGCATTTGGAACAGATATTCGTTACCAGCTCGACGAGCTGCATCACCACTGCATCCTTCCTGCATTCCGAGAATACCGACATCAAGGCCGGCTTCCTTCATGATGGAAATAGTGTCTCGAGCAACCTTCTTGTTTCGCTCATCGAACGACGCTGCACATCCTGCGAAGTAGATGTATTCTGCAGGTTCAGCGACCTTCACATCAAGATCCGCCGCCCAATCACCACGCTCGTGCGATGGCAATCCGTACGGGTTTGAATCCGACTCAAGATTCTCAATGGTCGCCATGAGGGGCATAATGGTGTCTTCAACGGATTCATCGAATTCCATTCGCTCCATCATCAGATGACGGCGAGCATCGGTCAACTTCGGAACGTGCTCGATGTTCACTGGGCAAACGTCGACACAAGCGTGGCAGGTTGTACATGCCCAGATGGACTCCTCCCCAAATCGGGCAATGATGTCCTCTTCAGGTGTTTCACCAGCGAACAATTGTGAAGCATGGTCGTTTGCATAATGTCGAACATCGTGAACGATTTGCATTGGATTGAGCGCTTTGCCACTCGCATAGGCCGGACAGACGTCTTGACAGCGTGCGCAAGATGTGCAAGCCCACCCATCGATGAGACTCCTCCAGGTCAATTGCGTGTAATTGGCTGCACCGAACGATTCCAAGTCAAGTTCTTCCAATGAAACAGCAGAACCGCTCTCATCCGTTGCCAGAGGACGCATCTTCGCCATCGGCTCGGTGTCGTAGAATGCAACGTTTGGAAGTGCCATAACCAAATGCATATGCTTTGAAAGCGGAATTAGGAACAAGAATGTACAGATAGCAACCATGTGTGCCCAATATGCAGCATTGATGGTTGTTTGAGACGGCGCAAACGTATCTGCAACCCAAGCACCGATCATTTCCCACGTTGGATGCGGATTCTCTCCTGCTTCAACGATGTAGGACGTTGTACAGATGGTCATAATCAGGAGCAGAATGACATTGCCTTCAAGTTGGGACTTCCCCTTAAGTTTCTCTGGCGTGAACAAAACGCGTCGATTCAGTGCAAGGAAACAACCGATCAATGCGCTTGTGTAGCCAAGTTCAACCATACCGTTCCAGATTCCATTCAGTGCTTCAGGCAAAACATGCTCACTGAATCGATTGGCTGTAGCCAAGTCCAACATATCAGAGGAGAGCATAAGGAATCCCCCAAAACATGAGAACGTGCATCGTTCCCGCCACTTTGTCTTCCAGAACCTTTCGCTGGCCAAGCCATACAGTAAGGGTCTCCTTGAGCCGCTTCCCCCAAGAGTCGAATCGCTTGTCAGGAGCGCCAAGGAGAACAAGACGCGTCGCTTTTTGCACTTGATAGGCAAAGAAGGCGATTGAGATTCCTCCAAGAACAAGAAGGAGATAGTATCCCTTGATTCCCGCATAGGTTACGTCGAGCGGATGTTCCATCATGAGTCAACCCAAGCACATTCAATCCTTCAACCCAACGATGGAATCAATACCAATCCTAATGGTTAAGATAGGTCTCCATGGAACATGGTCAAAGCGAGTGCTCCCGGAAAGTGCATACTTTTCGGAGAACACGCTGTTGTTTACGGGCAACCAGCCTTGGCCTGCAGCATTAGCCAACGAATGACCCTCGAACTTGAGGTGGAAGAGACGTTTGACACGTGGCGATTGGATGGACGTACCTTCAATCCCAAAAAACACCCACACATCGATTACCTTCGAAAGCAATTGCCACCATTCGAGGAGCAACCAATTCATATTCGTATACGAGGTTCCATCCCCAAAGCATCTGGCCTTGGCTCCTCCGCTGCATTGTCGGTAGCACTGTGTGGTGCACTCCAACAACTTCGCGGTGAAGATCTGAACCCAATGCAGGCGAGTGAACTCTCACACAGTGCTGAAGCGAACGCACAAGGTGGACGTGCGAGTCCAATGGATACTGCCACCAGTTCCTTTGGAGGATTTGTTGTTCTCTCAGACACCGTTGAAGACGATTTGGAATACCTTGGAGTGCGTACGATGGACGTTGAAGGTGCGACGCTTCAGTGGCACCTGCATACATTCAACGCGGAGATTCCGGATGGCGTTGCTCTCGTCATAGGCAACACAGGCGTTCACGGTTCGACATCATCCATGGTCAAACATGTGGCTGATTTACTCCGCAAGAACCCCCAACGTAGCGTCGAGCTCGAAACCATCGGAGCCATCGCTCGAAGAGGTATTCAAGCCCTCAAAGAAGGCAACATGAAGGCGGTAGGGCAAGCCATGAGCGAGAATCACATGGTTCTGCGTTCGCTCGGTGTTTCTTCTCCTGAACTCGAGCGTTTGATACGAGCGGCTGCGCCCTCAAGCCTTGGCGTCAAATTGACTGGAGCAGGCGGAGGCGGTTGCATGATTGCTCTAACGATGAATCCTGAAGAAACCGTTGGCGCCATTGAAATGGAAGGTGGTCGAGCGTTTATTACGCATTTCAATGAGCCCGGCCTTGCAATTGAGCATTTAATCTAGAAACCGATACTCATAGGTTTCGCCATCAAAGCGTGGGCCCTTCATTTATATATGCGGGGAGGAAGCCGACAACCCATGACCACTGATGAAGAGCGCTTGACTGTTGTTAACGTCGTAGCAAGTACCCGCGTAGCCGAAGAACTTGACCTCCCAGATATCGCAATTCAACTCAATTGTGAGTACGAGCCAGAACAATTCCCTGGTGTCGTTTACCGTGTCACGGACCCGAAACTTGCCATTCTGATGTTCCGCTCAGGACGAGCCGTTTGTACCGGTGGAAAGGACGAAGACAACATTCACACAGGTATCGATCGAATGATCAAGGACCTACGAGCTGCAGGCATCACAACTTGGGACCTCAAGGACGTTGAGATTGAAGTTCAAAACATGGTTGCAACTTACGCTCTTCACTATCCTGAAGACTACGATGGAAACGACAAGTTCACCGGTGCTCCACTTGCAGGTGAACCACGAAAGTTGAACCTCAACAACCTCACGTTCCACTTGCCTTTCGACAAGGTTGAGTACGAACCAGAACAATTCCCTGGACTCATCTATCGACTCGATTATCCAAAGGTTGTCTGTCTGATTTTCGGCAGCGGTAAAATGGTCATTACCGGTGCGCGACACAAGGACGAAATCTTGGAAGCAGTTGAAATCATCAAGGACGAACTTGCTGATCTCCTCTGAGGCCATCGTCGCACCTTTGATGTGCAAGAACGTACAAGCACACACATGGGCGGAGTGCTCAAGTCACGTGTCTTGACCCTGCTCGTTCTTGCCTGCATGATTGGATTTAGTCAAATTCCATTGGTTGAACATAACATTCTGTCTTCTGGCGAGCGAGTCGTCCAACGAAGTGGGTCCAATCCTGGAGTAACCGATCTACCTACATGGAGAGTTGGAGACAAGTGGATTTACTCAGGGACGTTTGACCCTTCCATTCTCATCACAGATACGGGCGTTTCAGCGAACGTGGGTGAGATTCGAGGCGATGCAACTGCTGAAGTCACAGACATTCTCGAACTCCAATTCGACAACGGAACCGAATGGGTTTACAAACTGCGAATGTCCGCAGATTTCGACAAAAGTGGTGTCGAACTTGAAGGGTTCACAGGGAACGCTGAAATCCAATTCACACAGACCGAATACCTCCGAGTGAGCGACTTTGCGACTGTGAAGAACGATCTCGATCTGTACATCAAGTTCATTCCATACGGCATCGGTTCGCTCACGCAAATTCTCGGTGATATCACGATTACGAACGAATACAGCCCTGCTACAGAGGCGTACGATTTCCCACTCCGCTATGGTGAACGGTGGACTTCACTGACAACTGCATCCTCTCAGTGGTCTGGTCAAAGCGATTACATTACACCATTTCCGCCACCAGAAACGGATACCAACACAACGACATGGGAAGTCACCGATGTCGGACAACCTCGAAACGCCATTGGAGCCGGAATCGCCTACAGTGGATGCGATGCATCGTATGAACTGACTTCGTGGAACTCTGATGGCGTCTCAACAGGTTACCGATGGTACTGCCCAGCGGTCAACAATTATGCGTGGCGGCATGCCGAAGAAGACGTTGGACTAACCATCGATTTCCGTTTAAAGCAGTACATGCCAGTTGGAGCGACGGGCGTTGAGAGCAACAGCGATCCAGGTACTCGGCCGACGTGTGTCGACGTCGATCCTGAGCGTTCCCTCACAGCGCTTGATTCGCCACTTGAAGTATGGGTTCACCTCAGCCCATCGTGTTATGGAACCATTGACGGAGTTGGGGTTGAGGTTGCGTACGATGGTGCCTCAACCACTGTCTATACCGCTTCAAACGGTTCAGCAAGCACAACGATTGATTCAGGCAGCAGCATTGATTATTCAGCAACGAATACGGACTGGTCCAGTCATGGCATCATGGCAAAATCTGGAAGTTACGTAGGTGCAGCGACCATCACCCTTGACGAATACCTCGTAGGCCTCGACTTGATTGCAGACGAAGAGCGAGCTGTCATCATTCGAAACAGAAGCGGAGTTGTCAGCACTGTCAGTTCCCTGTCAGGTTACAATGTCCTTCCTGGTGATGACTTAACCATCGAAGTCGCTGTTGCCAACAAAGGTATCACAACATCCACAGCGACAGATTTGCGCATTTATCATCCAGATGGCTCCATCTTTGACCTCGGATTACCACCTCTCGCCACATACGAATCTCACAAGGTCAATTTCACTTGGACAGTTCCCGCTGATGCAGCGATTGGAACCTTACCAATTCGATGGGAATCAGATCCTCTTCAAGTCAACACTGCAGATGCCAATGCAGATAACGACCTCGGTGAAATTGAGTTGTTCATTGGACGTCTACCGACAGCAGTCCTCGAACCCATCGAAGTCTACACAAACGTCGAGACGGTCATCAATGCCTCGGGTAGTTTTGATGAGGACGGGGGCAATGTATCGTGTCTGTTCAATGTTCCTTGGTACGATGGTACCCGCTCAGCAGCGTGGACCCGAGTTGAATCCATGGATTGCATGCTGAATTGGACATGGACAAACGATGGAGAATATCCCGTCGAGGTCACCATTACCGACGAAGAACAAGACCAAGTCGAAGGTATTCTTGATGTTGTGATTTTAAATCGCGCCCCAAACATCGAGGTCATTAGCGCTCGTAACGAGGTCAAAGTCGAACATCCTGTTACACTCTACGCTTACGCAAACGATACGGACTCTGAAGACCCGTTTCCCGGAATCGTGGATGTGTACTGGCCAAATGCAATCTGCGAGGAAGGATACTACACTCGAATTTGTACAACGACTGCACCAACGGAAGGATGGCATACATTCCAAGCCGTTGGTGTCGACGACGACAGTGCCATGACCATGGCCAGCATCGACATCCGATTCACCAACATCAACCCCCACGGCCTGTCTGTCACCATGACCAACGACAGTGGCCCGCTTCCACTCGATGTCCAGCAAACCTGGCATGTTCAAGAGGACCAGATGGTCAATCTCCGTGGTCAAGCACTCGATTCAATCGATGATTTGGATGGTTTAACCCACCGTTGGTGGCCAGATGATGCACAACCAAATCTCATCAAGACGTTCGACGGACGAGTCTCGGAATTTGAGATGATGTGGGAGACAGCTGGACTCCACCGCATGCGCCTCGAAGTGAGCGACTCTGAAGGGGCCAGCAGCGGTACATACGAGCGATGGGTAAGTGTTGCAAACGTCCCGCCAGTTGTTCAGCCACTGGAGCAAGTTCTCCCCCTTGCAGAAGGAGAAGAAGTTCGATTGGTCGGCAATGCAACGGATACACCCTCCGATTACGATACGTTGATTCGTTGCTGGGATGTCGATCCCGGTCTCGATTCCAACGATATCGGCGGTGCTGATGATGATTGTGATGTGGTTGGCGATGAACTGGTCTGGCATTGGAACACAAGCGGAACGCACACGGTCATCTACCACGTAACCGATGACGACGGCGTGCGTGTGAGTGAGATTCTCTCCATTGAAGTCCTCAACATCCCACCAATTGTTCGAACCAAGGACATTGCCTGCAACGCCCTCGAAGCATGTCTTTTGGATGCAAGTGGAACGATCGACTCCATCAATGACCTCGACCAAATCACGGTCGTTTGGGATCTCGACACATCCGTTGACAGCAATGGTGATGGTGTCAAAGACAACGATGCCGACAAAATTGGTAAACAAATCGAACATGTGTTCACCCGTGAAGGATCGTACACAATCCGAGTCATTGCATGGGATGAGAACCCAGAACGTCCCGGAACTCGTGTCATCAATGTCGAGATCGGGGCCCCAGAGCGTACCATCGTGGAGGAATTGGGGGCTGCATTCATCGGCGATGAAGCCAATCCTGTCGCTCAACTCTCATTGCTCGCCTTCATGCTCCTTGCCCTCGGCATGATGACACGCCGTCGACGCTCTGGCAGACAGCAACGAGCTATGGATCGGCTTGACCAGCAGCAGAACGCAATCTTCAGCGATGAGGAAGTCGGTCTGATGCCGCATGAAATCTCAGCACGTCGCAATCGACCACAAGATCCGCCTGTTGAACGGGCCTTTGATTCAGTCAGCGTGGCTCCTGCACCTACAACTGGACCCCCTCTTCCAGAAGGCGGATTGCCCGAGGGGTGGACAATGGAGCAGTGGGAGCATTATGGCCAACAATGGCTCGACTCGCAGGCTGACAATTCCTAAGTACAAGGAAGCAGACATTAAGGTATGGCGAACCGCTTTCTGACTTTACTTGTTTTGTTCCTTTTGGCAGGTTCATCGAGTGTGCACTTTGTCAACAACGACGCAACGACACTTGATGTGCAACCATCTGTTGAACTATCTTCTGGCACAACAAGCTCCACAGATGTTCCAAGTTGGCGCATCGGTGACAAGTGGACCTATGAGACGCAATTTGATGTCTCTCAACTGCTAGCACAAGCCAACGTATCTGCAAGCCTCAATACACTCACCGGAGATACTGTTTACGAGATTGATGACATCTTTTTCATCAATGTTGACGGCATCCAAACGCTTGCATACAAGATGCTCATTGAGGGAGAATTCTCATCCGGAAACAGTGGCGCTACACTCGAAGGCGTTTCTGGAAGGCTCGACATCGATTATTCTGGCGAAGACATCGTACGAGTTCGAGATCTCGCAGTCATCAACTCGGAATTTGAGTTGGACGTCAACTTTGCACCATTCAATCTTGGCTTCTTATCGCAAAATTTGGCTACCATATCCTTTGACACCTATTACGACCCTCCAAAAGAAAAATACGATTTTCCAATGAGGACTGGCGATCAATGGTACATGCCATTCATGTCCGGTACGAGCGTAAGCGGTTCATCTGATTACTTTGATCCGACCGAGTTTGACACACAAGGAGCTGAAAATACCTCCTGGCAGGTCACCAAGGATGGAATTCCAACGGAAGATGGTCAAAACATCAAGTACGAAGGATGCGATGATTCGTACAAAATCAACGAATGGAACGCAACAGGCGTCAGTGCTGGATTTAATTGGTATTGTCCTGCTGTTCGATTCAACTCTTGGATTCGAATCTCAAACGCTGCTGGTTTCACCATTGATTGGCTCTTGAAAGACTACGAACCCGTTGATTCGTTTGGCGTTGACAAAAGAAAAAATCCAGGTGATCGGAATGTCGACATCGAGGTTGAGACACAATTTATTGCCACACTACCAGACTCAGAATCAAAGATATACGCAACCTACTCGGTAGCTCCAAACGGCATACCAGAGGTCAACAAAAACCTCCAGTTGCGTTACGAAATGGCGGGAACGCTGATCAATCCAATTACAAACAGCAGTGGTATGATTGAAGAGGCAATCAACGTTTCAAATGTCGTGGATGACACCATCGCTAGCGATGATTTTAGCAGCAACGGCGTGATTGTCTGGGATCCAGTTCAGGAAATTATTGGCGTTGCCACGGTTGTCATCGACTTGTCTGTTGTTGGCATCGATTTGGTTGCTCAAGAAGACTCAATCATCGTTACACGAACCCGCGATGGCGAGGTTGCGACCCTGTCAAAATCCATTGGTTACAACGCCTTGCCAGGTGACGAACTCTCCTTCTCTCTACCAGCCCAAAACAGAGGTGTTTTGCCATCTCCTTCAACAGAAATGGAAATTATTGTTCCTGATGGCGATTCGAGCCGACAGGCTGTTCCATCCATCGAGGCGTACAGTGAACAACGTATCGTGATCGACTGGATTGTTCCTGAAAATTCCACCATCGGTAACCAGACATTAACCTTCACCGTTGATCCGGATGAGCTCATCACCGGGGACGCCAATCGAAGCAACAACCAAGCTACTGTGGATGTCTTCATCGGCCGTGCACCGAACGCATCGATCACCATCGATACTGGGAACTATACGTTCGAGGACGTCTTCATTGATGCAAGTTCTTCCTTTGACCCTGATGGTGGGGACGTCGAGTGCAGGTTTGAAATTGAATCACGTCCAGGTCTTGTCGATGTCATTACAACGCCAGATTGTGCCATCAGTTGGAACTGGTCTGACGATGGTGACTGGGAATTGCGAACCATTGTAACCGACAATGAACTTGATTCAACTGTTTTGACCAGCAATGTCACCATCCTGAATCGAGCACCATACATCAACCTCAGCCACCCAACGGAAATTGCTGTCGAATCTTCCATCACCATCGATGCCAGTGATAGCGGTGATATCGACACTGTATCTCCATCGGGCCAGCAAGTCAGTGTTTCTTGGCCAGATTTGAACTGTCTCGAAGGATTAACACAACCGACGTGTACCTTTACACCACTTGAAGAGGGAACGATGCCGATCCGTGCAATTGCAACCGACGATGATGGCGAAGAAACCGAAGTGATTTCATCGATTGAAGTTCTGAATGTCGCCCCAAGCATTGGTGAAATTGACGTTTGGATTGCAGGCGTAAACACACCATTCGATGCGAATGGAACATGGGTACTCCAAGAGGATCAAACCGTCATTCTACGTGCTCAAGGGGATGACACAATCAACGACCGTGATGGACTCATCATCAACTGGAACCTAAGCGATGTTCTTGACAATCTCACAGTCTCCACCGATGGCTCAGCCTCGGATGTTGCAACGTCATGGCCAACGTCTGGAGAACACATCATCTCAGTTCGCGCTGTTGATGACAACGGAGCAACTTCTTCCACATCGCTCGCAAAGGTCACGATTGTCAACGTACCTCCAACCATGACAGCAGAGGCGAATTTCCTCAACGCTGTCAACAACGGCCTCACGGTTTCTGAAGACGACAAGGTGGTCTTTGACGTCATTGTCGACGATACGGCATCTGACAAGGACTCACTGGAAGTCTGTTGGGATATTGATGGAACACGTGATGCGGACCTCGATGGTACCCTGAACAATGACTGTGATGTGAGTGGAACGCATTTTGAGTACACATGGGAAACCAGCAACCCTCAGTTTCGAACCGTCACAGCATGGGTGAAGGACGATGATGGCGCCATGGCTTCAATTTCGGCTGTTGTCAAGGTTCAGAACGTCCTACCAGGCGCAGAGATTTCGTTCGCCAATGGATCACTTGACAACCTCGTGAAGGGCGATACGCTCAACCTCACATCCGATGGAACGACCGATTCAGATTCGGATAAATTGAACATGCTCTATGTGTGGAAATTTGAATGGCGAGGAGAGAGTGATTTGGGGGAATCAGGTCCAACAGTATCCATTACAGATCTGCCAGTCGGCACATGGGACATCAACCTCACCGTTACGGACGATGACCTTGCATCATCGACCAAGACCATCACCATCATTGTCGCTGAACCACCGCCCGAAGGATTCCTCGAAGAGTTCAGTGATACACTGGGTGTATCTCAAACCATGTCAATTGTCATTCTAGGACTCGTTGGTTTAGTGATCATGTTGGCATCGTTCCTGCTCATCACTCGACGATCACCACCAGATTTGGTCGAAACACCATCAAACAAAGCATGGGATACAACACCGTTGCCAAGTTATGCGCCCTCTGAGTTGCCTGCATACGAGCAACCAGCGCCACAAGCGCCTGTTCAATCAGAGCCGTTTGTTGAACAGCCAGTCGTCAATCAAGGCCCTCCTCTTCCAGCCACCGGCTTACCGGCTGGTTGGACCATGGAACAATGGGCGTATTATGGTGAACAATATCTGGCAGCAAATCAAGCACCTGCACCTACCTATCAACCGACACCTTCAATGACTTCACCATCAACTCAGAATACGAATCTCTCCGACCTCTTGGATGATTTGGACCTGTGATGACGATGGGAAATCTTTGGCAATTCTTTGGACTCCCAGACCCAGATGCAGGTGGTGTGGCTCGAGTTGCAGAAGCACCTGCTCCTACGCAAAATAGGCAATTATCGAACGAACCTGTTGCAGTCGAAACGCAAACTGTCGAAGAGGCACCTACATCTCAAATCGACGGAAACATCACCTTCGAATGGAATGGACCAGTGACCCCAGACGGAGAACCGTTTCATGATCTCTCACAACATGGAGGACGGGTTTTGACTCGACCAACACGAGCACTGCGTTACGTTAAGCCGGATGAAAAGCATCGTATCCACACGCGAGACATCGCACAACGAGTGATTCAAGGAGATACTGTGATTGTCGATCTACGAACATTGGTCCATATGGAATCGCACCAACAGGCTTGTCGACGAGAATTACGAGTCATGTGTGAACAAGTAGGTGTTGGCGTTTTTGCACTAGATTCTGAGGATAAGTTATTGATGATTCCAGGAGCAGATGTCGTTGTTGATATTGAAAAGCACGAGCTGGGACTTACGCGTCTGCTACGCGTATCCTGAGGTGAAATAATGGACAGGCGTCAGCAATTCGCAGGTTCATATCTTGAACTGTTTACATCATCGATGCTGTTCTTCATCGCCTTGACATTCCTTCTGGCGTGGTTAACATTTTTTTCTCCTTACGAATTGTTCGAGAACACGGATCGTCTTGAAGTCATGAACTTTGTTCTCATTACGCTTTTCGCATTGGGGCCTGTCATGGCAATTCTTGCAGGTATTGCGTTTGATACGTTGCCACTTGTGTACAATGTCCCATCCTTTGAACGGACCACAATGCGTCACTTTTTGCAACTCAACGCTCTTGGGCAATTGTTTGTTCATGTTGGCATCTACATTGGCAATTGGAATTTGTTCATTGAATTCTCAGGAATTGGGATCGTTTTGATGTGCCTTGCTTTACTCACGCTCACGCCATCATCGATCGATATTGTCAAACAGAAAAGCAACTCTGGAGAGGTTGGAATCTTCTCGTACTCGCCAGGATTGGTCCTTGTATTCTGCTCGTTGTTCATCGTTGCTTCATGGTTTATGCGTGAGATTGATGGTATGATTCAAGTTGGTATCGCGTTCATTGTAGGGATTTTCTGCATGATGATGATGTCGACAGTCATGCTCTCGCATTTCAATCGAAGACTGGGCTGGAATACAACAAACCCGAAAACTCTGCCCGTTCGATTCCTCATCCTCATTCTCCTTGGAATTGGCTACGTCGTGGCGAGTTTTCTACGTGCGAGGGATTCGATATCAGAGGATGTCATCGATATCGGTTTTGCAATTCTTCTCTTGAACGTATTTTTCATTATGAATCCGCTGAAGGTTTTACGGTTCTCCATCGGCAAATTTGCAAAGCCGCATTCTCGATTTGTGTTCATAGGGTATTTCCTGTTACCTCTGCTCTCACTCGTTTCAATCGCACCTATTTGGACAGGCCATGAAGGCATAGCGAACATTCAGCCTTCGCATTGGTTGTTGATTGCCTATTCATGTTTCTTCGTCGTGTGCGGGTTCGCTATTTTCCTTCACGAAGATCATTTGCATTATTCTCCTTCAACACGGATAACGCATTGGCACCTGGTGTTGATGTTCCTTGCTTGTGGTGTTCTCATGACATGGTCACTCTACGATGGTGCCGTACTCTTGGATGGAGAATACTTACCAGTGTACATTTGGATTGGAACACAAAGTGTTGCATCCTTCTTGCTCGGGATTTTGTTCATTCGACACACTGTTTTCCCATCGGACAACTGGCACCGAATGCCGATGTTTTACGACCGACTCATGGAAAGCAATGATTGAACGTCGTCCAGCAAGTCAAGAGAAGACTGAGTAAATCCTAGCACTGTCGGTTCTGTGCCCTCAATCAGTTGAGCGTACTTCCCCATCATACCAGCCAAATCATAGCCACCAGCTTTACCGACCCAAGAGTCTGACTCGATAAGTTCGACCAGTGCATCATCGGAGAAATCCTCGATTTCAACAACAGCGTGTTCGACGCTTGAATGCCAGTTCTCCATGGCATGCACCATCGTTGCGGACCACACACGGTGACGGCGCCCACGCAAGCGGATTAGCATAGCAACAGCTTGTTCCTTCGAGGCTGGTTTTCCAAGTGCGGCTTGTTCGTCATCGGGATCTTCAACAAGCGTATCTGAAACGATCACGACATCGAACTCATCCTTGAACACGACAGCCTCTGCTTTCCGAGAGGCAACTTCTTTCACTTGATTGGAAAGAACTTGGCGAGGTACAGATTCATCTACGCCTTTGAGTGCAACTTGTTCGACGTTTGCAAAGCGCTGCCGAAGAATGGTGCCTCGACGTTCAGATGCAGAAGCCAACAGGATGCGCATAAGCAGAACACGTCACATCAACCACATCAGATTTTGCAAACAAAACGGGGGTGAATTTCAAGTGTTGAATCGTGTTGCTTCAAAGTGAGGCGGCACTATGGACATCATGGAACGAATTCCCACACACGTTGAAGGACTCGATGAGAACATGCAAGGTGGAATTCCGAAGGGACACATCTGCATCGTTGCAGGTGCATCTGGTGCCATGAAATCGAGTGTCACCTTCTCAATGCTCTACAATGCTGTGTTGTATGGCGAAACGAGTGGGATTTACGTCACGCTCGAACAAGGAAAGGATTCCTTGCGAGCGCACATGTCCAACATGGGTATGAACGTAGACGACCCTCGTGTTCGAAATCGAATTGCTATCATCGATCTTTCTGACCTTCGTGTCCAACTTGACGAACAAGGCATGAGTAACCGTGTTGATTGGATGGGTCAATTGATTAAGCAACTCACAAATTACAGAAAGTCCATCGGTTTTGAACTGCTCGTCTTCGACTCGCTTGGTGCGTTCTTCACGCTCACCAAGATGGAAAATCCTCGCGATGAAATTTTCAGACTCTTTGAAGCGGTTCGCCGTCTTGAACTGACCTCGTTCTTCATCTGTGAAATGACCGGAGAAAATCACAGACAATTTGGAGAATATGGCGTCGAGGACTATCTTTCAGACGGAGTTATTCATCTCGTAATGGATCGAAAAGAAGACGATGTTCAACGAAAACTCGGCATCATCAAGATGCGTCACACACGACATGCATTGGGTTACAAACCATTCAATTGGAAGCAAGAAGAACAACGCTTCACAGTTCTTTGATCATTCAACCGTCACAGATTTCGCAAGGTTGCGAGGACGGTCCACATCGTTATCGAGAGCGAGAGCTGCATGATAGGCAATCAGTTGCGTCGGTAGGACGGTCAACAATGGTGTCAGCATTGGAATCGTTGATGGAATAGGAATGCTCACGTCCGCAGTTTCAGAGATAGGATCTCCTTCTTCATGAATCAGGATGATTTTTGCACCCCGTGCTTTGCACTCATGGATTGCATTCAGAGTTCGATCCTGAACGCCATCGTTTGGAGCGATAACAACAACAGGTGAATTCTCTTCAATCAATGCGATTGGCCCATGCTTCATTTCACCTGCGGGATAGGCAAGGCACGGAATGTACGCAATCTCCATCAGTTTGAGAGCCCCTTCAGATGCAACTGGGGAAGAAATGCCTCTTCCCAAAAACAGAACACTTTTCGCCTTCGTAACCAACTCAACAGCTTGTTCAATTGGTCCAGGCTGTTCGAGGTAGGTTCGTATCTTTTCTGGGAGAGTACGCATTTCTCGAATGATTGATTTTCCCTTGGTCTTTGAAAGATGACGGCTTCGACCGAGTTGTAGAGCGAACAAGGCAAGGGCTCCGACCATGTTCGTGAAGGCCTTTGTTGAAGCAACGGATTGTTCAGGTCCAGAGTGGATGTAGACGCCCTTTCCGCATTGCCTTGCAATACTCGAACCGACAACGTTCACGACGCCATAGACATCGGCCCCCTTTCGTTGAATTTCCTTGACCGCTGAGAGCGTGTCGGCTGTTTCTCCTGATTGAGATATCGCCAAATGGAGCGCTTTTGGATTGATGACTGGGTCGTTGGCATTGAATTCGCTTGCAACATGAGAAACTGCAGGGATTCGCGCCCACTGTTCGATCAGAATTTGACCAATCTGAGCAGCATGCAAAGCCGTACCACATCCAATCAAACGGACGTGAGGGAGTTGTGCGAGTTCCTGAGGTTGTACCTGCAGACCACCTAGTACCGATGTCCCTTCGGCATGACGTAATCGACCGGAAATACAATGCTGCAAAGACTGAGATTGTTCATGAATTTCCTTGAGCATAAAGTGAGGATATTCTCCTAATTCGCTTTCACCCCATTCTTCTTCCAACTGAAGAAGGTGAGATTCAACCTCTTGGCCATCCGTTTGCATGACTTGGAAATCATGTGCATCAAGCTTTGCAATTTGTCCATCTTCAAGTGCAACAAGTTGATCGGTATGCTCTCGAATTGCATGAGGGTCACTTGAAATGAACATCTCGTCCTTTCCTCGGCCAATGATGAGAGGTGACCCATTCCGAGCGCAGAGCACATAGTCGTAATCTTGGAACAGGACACAAACGCCCCACGTCCCTCTGGCCATCGAGAGAACACTCTGAAGTGCTTCAAGCGGCTCTTTACCTTCTTCGAGAGCCATCGCAATGTAGTGACAAAACACTTCAGAATCGGTTTCCGAGTTGAGTCGAACGCCTGCTCGCTTGAGACGCTTACGAAGAGCATCAGAATTCTGTAAAATGCCATTGTGTACGATTGCAACCTTCCCATCATTGCTGAGATGAGGGTGAGCATTTTCTTTGGTAACTCCTCCGTGTGTTGCCCAGCGTGTGTGAGCAATGCCCATCGAGCCTTTGATCTCAGGCAACGATGTAGCCATCTCGGAAATTTTCCCGATGTCCTTGTAGGATTGCAATTGCCCATTCTTGACAACCACACCACTCGAGTCATAGCCTCGATATTCAAGACGTAACAATCCTTTGACGAGCAAGGATGAAGCATTACGGTGACCGATGTAGCCAAAGATTCCACACATAGTACCACTTCAAAGATTGAATCTTCCTGAACAAATTGGACACGTTACTTGAGCTCGCATCAAATCGGTTACCGGGAAATTAGCGCTGCATGAAGGGCACACAGCTTGACGACGAAGAGGAGGCAAATCTGCTAACGGCGGTAGCGCACCTGGTTCGAGTTCGGCTACAGGCAGAGGAGGTAGTGCTTCTGCAACAGGTACATCTGGCAACGGCGTTGGAAGCGGTAACGGAGGCAATCCTTTGGAGACAATCTCTGCAATCTCACGATCTTGTTTCCTCTTCATACGACGATTCAAGCGAGCATTTCCTTCGCCAGCAATGCTCTTTGCTTGAAGTTCGTCAGCGAGCGTGGGCTCTTCCATTTCGACCTGTATCGGTGGAGTAATTGGAACAGTTGCAACCAATTCTTCATCGTCTTTATCCTCTTCAACTTGAACGAGGATGGCAACTTCGTCTTCCTCTACAATAGCAGCATCGACGACATCTTCCTTTCTACCTGAACGAAGAGAAATGACGACGAGAACAAACAGAAGAAACAGTACTGATACAACACCGAACAAAATTCTCATCTTCATTTCATCCGAACCAGGGAGTGGTTCCAACAGCTGCTCAAGTAACGACTTCGGTTCGCTCGACTCTTGTGGTGAATCCATCAAGAATTTCTGCATTGAGAAACGACCTGTTGGAGAAACAGTGAACAAGATCGCATCCTGATTGTTCATGCTGTAGCCAAGCAAACTCTTCTTTTCTGAAACAATGTTCGATAATCCAACGACTGGAACGTCGCCTGAGGGCGTATCCCTCGTGGTCAGGAGACCGTAACGTGACACTTCACCAAGGACGGTGATCTCGTTGTATACGACTTCAACAACATCTTGGCGTTGATTGAAAATGAGTGTAGTAGAACCTGGCGCAGGAGTAATGACTGGTTCCTCGCTCCAATCGCCTTCAGTTGCAAGAACAGCAATGTTCGCGTCTTTACCAGAGCCTTCAATCCATCCTGCGAAGAAGAACTTGTTTTCATCGATGGAAAGAATTCCAAGTTGTGCGGAGTGAGCCTCATCACCGATGGATGCTTGATAGTCCCACTGTGTCGCATAAAGGTCACCCCGTGTGTACATCAGACCGGTTCGCTCAACTCCAGTCACATCATCACGGAGTTCTTGGAAAAGAATGTGCAAGACACCTTCATCGAGCAAGGTTGCGAGTTGGTCACCATCATCCGGATGAATATCGATAACGGGTACATGCGTCTTCATGTTCGTCCAATTCTCGCCAACATCTGGTGTTGATGAATGGATGCTGAAGATTGATGTGAGATCTGACCAGGAGCCACCAGTTGAGAGGTTCCTGAAGTATCCTGAAAGAACGACCGTTTCGTCTTCTTGGGCCAAATCGAGACCCCAATATTGACCCTCTGAAATTTTCAGAGGCGTGAGATGATGGTGAACAGGCAACATTTGGCCTGTCGCTGAAAATGAAGTCATAGCAATATCGTTGAGGAAGTAACCTTGCTGCGATTGCGTTCGGCTCGTCCAAACAGCATGGACAAGACCATCCTCACGAACCATGACATCGATTTCTCCACCCCAGTTTGTATCAACGACTGTGTCTGTTAATAGCTGGAGATCTTTGCTGATCGAACGAACATGAAGCTCACCGTCAATGGTTGTAAACAGAAGTGTTGACGATTCGATACCTGCAAACGCAACCGGGTACTCTGAATCGGAAAGGGAGAGGGTCGAGCTTCCTTGGCCTGAGGCGACATCACTGACAACCACTGTAAACGTGTGTTGACTGTATTCGCTCTCAACACCATCACCGGTGAGTGTGGCCTTGTACAGAACTGCTCCAACCTGGTCATTCATGTGTCGGAACTTGACCACTTGGTATCCCGATTCAGTGGTCGCGCCCGGGATGAAACTCACTCGTTCTTCGTCAATGCTTTGCCAACCTGCATCTGGAACCCAATATTCCAGCACCATATCCAAGGATACTGCATTTGATTGACCAAGGTTGTCCACTCGTATGTTTATTTGGTAATCCTCATCAGCAAGGGGGATGTTAGGGATTGTTGTTACCGAACCTGGAAGGAATCGGAGAACGGGTTGATTTGGACGTTCAAGAATCTCGAATGGGAAGGAGAGAGTGTTGTCATCTGGCTCCAAATCGCCTTGGACATTGTTTGGGTCGAGTTCAAGCAACACATCATGCAAACCAGCAATACTTGCCTGCCAGTACAACGTAACGGAAACAGATTCCCCTTTCTCCAAGGATGGGATAAGACCTTGCGAAGGGTAGACCTCAGAATTCTCGCCCGGTGCAGTGAGTCGAACAAAAATGTCCGTAGCGTCTTTGTCACCAGCATTGTAGACATCAAACTTGACTTCGAGTAAACTTCCCGCATAGGCTGTTTCTGCTGGCAACTTCTGGTCAAAAATCTCGACTTCTCCTTGGAAACGCAATGAAGGAGCCGGTTCGATATTGTCAATCGTGTAACTTCTGGATGCGATAGGGCTGATGTATCCAGTCTTGTTGACCATTCGAATGAAGAACTCACGATATCCATCATCGGCTTCCGTTGAATCCCAATTGAACGACCATGAATCGCTACCGTCCTGACCTGGGCCATCGTATTTCGTCAACGTCGTGCCTGTCTTCCAGTCGCCATCATCAATTTTGTACTCGATTCGATCGTGTTCCACACCTGCAACATCACCTGTTATCTCAACCAACCCAGACAGTACGTTACGCGCAATAGGCGTTTCAAGCGTCAAGCTCGTTCTCGATAATTGGAAATATCGTACTGCAGTAGTGGATTCATTCTTTTCTGCGTCCTTCGCCACAGCATAAACATAAATTTCTTGGTCATCCGACGCAATCCATGAGTCTTTCAACTCCAGATCGTAAAACCAGTAATCGGTTGAGCCGTTGACAACTGTCCAGTCGAGGAGCGTTCGAGGTGGTTTGTCGTTCTTACCGTCTCTATTTGCGTCACGGAAAGTGAAGTTCTGTACGATTTTTATCTCAACCCGGTCGTAAGCAACCTCAGTTGTGTTGACATCTCCTGAGATACGAGTGATGGATTCCGACATGACCCATGTACCATTGACAGGGAATGAAATGTTAACATCGCTTGTGCTTGCCCGAAGACCATTATCACAAATTTGACCTTTCGCAAAAGCGATGGCACAAGATGCATCGATGATTCCATGTCCAAAGGTCTCGTTCCATCGCGATATCGAGTCGTCGGCTGGTTCTCCCCTTGCTTCAGAAGATTTCTGAATAATGTCCTTGACTTCTTCTGGTGTAAGAGACGGGTCGGCTTCCAAGAGGAGCGCAATTACACCTGAGGCAATCGGTGTTGCCATGCTCGTACCAGATTTTGAGTCGTATTGGTCGTCGGCAAGCGTTGCAGGTGTACCAGGCAATCCAAACGATGCGGCATGGGTCGCAGAGGTAATGTTCGAACCGTAGGAGGTTACATCCGGCTTTTGCTCATCGGTATCATCATCATCGTTGTCAGACAGTCTCGGACCATAGTTCGAGAAATCCGACATGTTATCATCGGTTCGAAGAACAGTGTTTCGGTCATCTACGGAGCCAACGGTTATTGCACCGTCTGCACTGCCTGGCGAAGGAACTCGGTTTGTTCCATCGTTTCCAATAGCGACGACACAGACAATGCCCGCTGCTGTTGCTTGATTGACAAGATTCGCTTCTGCACTTGATCCATTGTCACCTGGGTCATTTGGCAAAAGTGGCCCCCCACCAAGCGATCCGTACGACATAGATGCGATTTGAATCCCGGTATACGTTGAGTTCACACCCCAGTCAGTGTTGACGTTGTTGATCATCCACTGAAGCCCACGGAGGCTGAACTGTGAGTTTGTACCACCGCCGTCTGTCAAGACCTTGATGTCGATGAGCCCTGCACCCGGTGCAGTCCCCATGTGAATCTTTGAGGCATCACCCGTACCAAGGGCAGAACCAGCAACGTGGGTACCGTGACCATTACCATCATCAGGGTCAGTCGCTCCTGATTCATCTGGCGTCTGGGCTGTCGCGTCGTACCCAGCGATCCATTTTCTATCAGAGTAAGAATTTGGGTCTGCGTCTGGAGCGTCATCAACATCATCGAAGTCGTTGAGTGAGCGATGCTCATTGTCCACGCCAGTGTCAAGCACTGCGATGATCACACCTGTACCGGTGTAGCCTTGTTCATGCGCAGTGTTGGAATAATCATCCGATGGGCGGGCTATTGCTGCCCTTGATGCAACATCATTGCTCGGCACCATGACGTTCTGCATCTCGACGACAACAACGCCGTTGAGTTGGTAAATGTCCATCAATGCAGAAACAGGTACCTTGTCGACGGCAATGGCATCGATGCTGCGGATTGTTTCAAAGAAAGCACCTTGCTCTTGTCCGACCCATCCATGGCGCTCAAGCGTTGAGCGAAGGTTGTCCTCTTCCACATCGGTTGGATTCCATGCGTAGTC